>DASQFV010000228.1:0-4110 GCA_035632975.1 Nitrospiraceae bacterium | reverse complement strand
CGGAGATGATCGACGTCTGGGAACGGGTCCCACGACGAAAGGGCCGCTTCTGATATTTCTCCACCGCCTTGTTGTGCTCGATAAGCGTCGCAGAAAACTGATGCGTTCCATCGTTCCTGGAGACAAAATACAAGGAGCGCGAATCAGAGGGGAAGAGTGCTGCGCGAATCGCCTCAATGCCTGGGTTGGCGATCGGTCCAGGCGGCAGTCCCTGCACCCGATAGGTATTGTAGGGACTGGGACTCGACAGGTCTTTCTTGTGCAAATTTCCGTCGAATGCCGGCAAGCCATAAATGACGGTTGGATCGCTCTGTAACGGAATGTGCTTCTTGAGCCGGTTGTGAAACACCGCGGAAATCTCCGGCCGCTCGCCGCCCGTTCCGGTCTCCTTTTCGATAACGGAGGCGAGGGTCAGCACTTCGTGCATCGTCATCTTGAGTTCCTGCATCCGAGCGAGGAGATCCGGACCGACTACCTGCCGTAACTGCTCGACCATGGCCACCAACACCTCTCGCGCCTCGATGGGACGAGGAAACTTATACGTGTCGGGATAGAGATACCCTTCCAGCGTCTCTGCCTTGATCCCAAGAGACGCAACGAACGCCCGATCCTTCGCAAGCCGGAGAAACTCCACGTGATCCGTGAGGCCCAGTTGCGAGACCACATCGGCGATTTGGGTGATGGTGAGCCCTTCGGGAATAGTCAGCGGATGGAGCAGCACTTGGCCGTTAAGCAGCACCGAGAGAATCTCCGCCGGAGTCATGCCGGGGTTGAGTTCATACTCACCCGCTTGAACTTTCCGGTCAGCAGATTGGGATTTTCCAATAAGAACAAAGACGGAACGGCTCTTGATCAACCCTTCGCGCTTAAGCAGCGCAGCGACATATTGAAACGTCGAGCCGTCCGGGATTACGACGACTTTCGAGGGAGGGTGCATTTCCGTGGGAATAGCTGGGCCTTCAGCCCAGCGAATCGTCTGCTGTGCGGCGACGCCGAGTGCGACGACCACGACCAGCAGACATCCGAGAATGATCCGTGGGCTCATGAGTTGGCTCTACCGTTCCCCTGTCCAAATACTCATCCGCCCATGATTCCGGCCCCATCTTCGACGCCGGTTCAAGGCTTGCCAGATAACTCTGGAGCAGGATCGAAGCGGCGATGCGATCCACCACACCCTTCCGCTTTTTCCGGCTCACATCGGCTGCGATCAAGAGGTCTTCCGCCGCCTTCGTCGTCAACCGTTCGTCCCATAGAATAACGGGAACGGTCACTCCCTGTTCCAACCGGGCCTGGAACTCGCGCATCGCCCGGATCGCCGGACCCTCGCGGCCATCCAATTGAAGCGGGAAGCCCAACAGCACATGTCCGACCTCATGCGTCCCGACGAGGGACGCAATATGGGCAATGTCCCGGTCCAACGTCCGCCGATTGAGCGTCTCAAGCGGCTGGGCGGTCCACCCCAGCTCATCACTCAGGGCCACCCCGATCCGCTTGGTCCCATAATCGAGCGCGAGAATTCGTTTACCCTGCATTAGTGTACCGCTGCAACATACGTTCGACCAGCTCAAAGACCTTTTCCAACGCAGCATCCAGCCTGGCTGGGTCCTTCCCACCGGCCTGCGCCATCTCGGGCCGACCGCCGCCCGTGCCGCCCACCTCGGCCGCCATCACCTTAATCAGATCGCCGGCATTGAGTTTGCCGATCAGGTTCTTCGTCACGACAACCAACAGAGAAACTTTCCCATCTTCGGTCGCGGCGCCGAGAGCCACGACACCACTCTTCAACTTGTCTCTCAACTGATCGGCCAGCGCCCGCATGCCGCTCACATCCAGGCCGTCCGTCCGCTGCACATGCACCTGGACACCGGCTATGGTTTTCGCCGTGGCCTCGACCGCTGAGCTGCCGGCCATTTTCAATTTCAGCTCTTCAAGCTCTCGTTCTTTGTCTTTCAGCTGCACCATGACCTTGCGTGTTTTGGCGACCAACTCGGACTGGCCGACCTTGAGCAAGTCCGAGAGTTCCCGAATGTCCGTTTCCAGCTTCTTCATGAGCGCGAGCGCCCCGCTGCCCGTCTGGGCTTCAATACGGCGCACACCAGCCGCGACGCCGGTTTCGGACACAATCCTGAACAGGCCGATGTCCCCCGTTTGCTGACAGTGCGTTCCGCCACAGAGTTCTTTGCTGAACGATTCGACGGTCACCACCCGCACCTGCTCGCCATATTTATCTCCGAAGAAGGCCAGCGCTCCCTTGGCCACCGCATCCTGAATGCTCATCACCTCGGTCGCGACCCGCTCATTCTTCCGCACCTCGTTGTTCACGACCGTTTCAATCTCATCGGCATCGCGGGACGACAACGGCCTGAAGTGGGCGAAGTCAAACCGCAGCCGGTTTGGACCGACCAATGAGCCATACTGTTTCACGTGCGGCCCCAGCATGTCGCGCAGCGCGGCATGGAGCAAGTGAGTGGCGGTATGGTTTCGCTGAGAGTCCTGCCGCGTCGTGGCATTGACGGTCATGCGTAGCTGCTCACCTTCACGAATGCGCCCCTTACTTACCACACCTTTATGGAGAATCAGCATCGGGACCGGCCTGGTGGTTTCTTTGATGTCAACCCGCCCGTCAACGCCGACCAGTACACCTTGATCGCCGACCTGGCCGCCCCCTTCGGCATAGAAGGGCGTCACATCGAGCGCGACTTCGACTTCATCCCCCTCAACCGCTTGCTTCACCATCCGTTCGCCCTTGAGAATCGCCTTCAGGACACTGTCGGTCTCCAAACGGTCATAGCCAACAAACTTCGTGGCGCCGACCTGCCCGGCTAGTTGCGCAACTGCAGGCCGGGCCGTCTCCTGTTCAAACCCGCCGGTTTTGCGCGCACGATTCCTCTGTTCCTCAATGGCCTGATCGAACCCCGCCTCATCAAGCGTCATCCCTTGCTCGCGGCAGGTTTCTCCCATCAAGTCCATTGGGAACCCATAGGTGTCGTAGAGCTTGAACACGTCAGGACCCGTGAGGACCTTACTCCCGGCGGCGCGCGCTTTCGCAATCATCTCATTGAGAATCGGCAAGCCTTGATCGAGCGTGGCGATGAACCGCTCTTCTTCGCCTCTCGTCGCCTCGGCAATCGTCGCGGCAGCGCCACGGATTTCTGAATAGGCCCCGGCCATCTGGTTCACGACCGCAGTCGTCAGTTCATAGAGGAAAGGCTCAACGATGCTCAGCAGCCGGCCATGGCGCGCAGCCCGGCGCAGAATCCGGCGCAGCACATAGCCGCGCCCCTCGTTCGACGGCAACACACCATCAGCCATCAGGAATGTGATCGCGCGAAGATGGTCCGCCACCACGCGCATCGACCGATCGGTCGTGTCTTGCTCCCCATACCGAACCCCTGCCCTGGTAGCCACGGCGCTCAGCAACGGCATGAACACATCGCTGTCATAGTTGCTGTAGACGCCTTGTGCCACTGCCGCCAACCGTTCCAATCCCATGCCCGTATCGATGTTGGGCTTGGGTAAGGGATGCAGCTTCCCCGCAGCATCCCGATTGAGCTGCATGAAGACGAGATTCCAGATCTCGATGACGCGATCGCCCGCGCCGTTCGGCCGATCGTCGCCCGGTACCGACGATCCCTGGTCGAAATGAAGTTCCGAGCAGGGCCCACAGGGTCCGGTATCCCCCATCTGCCAGAAGTTGTCCTTCTCGTCACACCGCATGATCCGCGAGGCCGGGACCCCGACCTTCTTCCACAGCTGGTCCGCTTCGTCGTCGTCGCGGAAGATCGTCACCCACATCCGATTCTTCGCCAAGCCGACCGTCTGAGTCAGAAATTCCCAGGCGAACGTGATGGCGTCTCCCTTAAAGTAGTCGCCGAAGGAAAAGTTCCCCAACATTTCAAAGAACGTATGGTGGCGTCTGGTGTAGCCGACATTCTCCAGGTCGTTGTGCTTGCCCCCCGCACGGAGACACTTCTGCACGGTAACCGCTCGCTTGTAGACGCGCGTTTCCTCGCCAAGGAACACCCGCTTAAATTGGTTCATCCCGGCATTGGTGAAGAGCAGCGTGGGATCGGCCTGAGGAATCAAGGCGGAACTCGGCACGGCCTGATG
>DASQFV010000227.1:0-2398 GCA_035632975.1 Nitrospiraceae bacterium | reverse complement strand
CCAATCTCCAAAGTCCAAGGCCCAAAATCCAATGTCAAAGTCTAAAACCCAAGACAGACGTTGGACTTTGGACGTTGGACTAATCTTTGAGTCTCTTCGACAAATGCTCTTGCAAATCGGACGCTTTAACCCGTTCCTGCTCCCAAGTGTCTCGGTCCCGCACGGTGACTGCTTCATCCTCAAGAGACTGGTGGTCGACAGTCACACAGAACGGTGTGCCGATCTCATCCTGCCGCGCATACAGCTTCCCGATGCCCCCCGTATCGTCGTAGACCGCGCGCAACACCGGCTGCAGCGAGCGCTTGATTGCTTTGGCCATATCAACTATCTCCGGCTTGTTTTTTGCCAATGGCAGAATAGCAGCCTTGATGGGCGACAGGGTTGGATGAAGTTTCAGGACTACCCGAGTCTCGCCCTTGTCGTTAGTCTTTTCTGAATACGCATCCATGAGCACGGAGAGCACGGTGCGATTCACACCAGCGGCCGGCTCGATCACATAAGGATAAAAACGCTCCTTGGTTGCTTCATCGAAATAGGACAGGTCTTCCGTCGAGTCAGGATTAAGGCGTCTCCCTTCCGCGTCCTCCGGTTTCTTTGAATGCGTACGCAGATCGAAATCCGAGCGATTAGCAATACCCATCAGCTCGTCCCACTGACGCTCCTCTTCTTCGCGTTCGGGAAAAAACCGGTACTGAACATCAACCGTGCGTTTGGCATAGTGTGCCAGTTCTTCTTTTGGTTGTTCGTAGAGGCGCATATTGCTCGCGGAGATGCCCAGACTCGTGAACCAATTGAAGCAGCTATCGATCCATTCCTGATGCACTTGCTCGTCTTCGCCGGGTCGAACAAAATACTCCATTTCCATTTGCTCAAACTCTCGCGTACGAAAGATGAAGTTGCCGGGCGTCACTTCGTTTCGAAATGACTTACCAATCTGTGCGATGCCGAAAGGAAGTTTGCGACGACTGGTTGTTAAGACGTTAGCAAAATTTATGAAGATGCCCTGCGCAGTTTCTGGTCTGAGATAGGCGACACTGCCTAAATGGACATTTCCCTCATCCACCTCAGTGGCCGTATCCGCCGTAGCCCCAAGTTGAGTCTTCAACATCGTATTGAACGGGCGCGGGTCGGTGAGATTCGTGGAATGACAGTTCGAACACTTGACCAAGCCCCCTCTGATTCTTGCTGCCGGATCGAAAGCGATGAGTTTCCCCGGGGCATAACCTTCAGGATAGTACCCCTCCAGCTTATCGGCCCGGAGACGGCTCTTGCAGTCGCGGCAATCAACCAGTTCGTCGTTAAAGGTGTCTTCGTGACCTGAATACTTCCACACTAATCGATTCAAGATGATCGACGAGTCTAAGCCTTCCATGTCGTCGCGTTCATAAACCATCCATCGCCACCAGGCTTGCTTGACGTTGTTACAGAGTTCCACGCCTAACGGACCATAGTCCCAGGCGCTGCCGAGTCCGCCGTAGATCTCAGACGACGGAAAAACAAAGCCACGCCGTTTGGCAAGAGAGACGATGGTTTCAATGTTTGGTGCGCTCATAAATTCGCGAATGACAAATGGAAAATGAGAAATGATAAATGTTTAGTCGGCTGACCGGGTACTGGTTCATCAGTCTGCTCACAGCGAGGCAATCACGCAAGCACAGAACCGAGGAGCGGTAGCGAGCGGGTGCAGTTGCCTTACACGACCTTCAGCTGTAATCCCAGCGATTGAGCGACGCATCTCAACCCGGTCGCTACCTCTCCTCGGTTCTGTGGTTTCGTGTGGTCGCTGTTCAAATTGAACCGCCACCGGCTGTGCGTGTTGGTGTAAAACAAGAGAGGAGCGCGGTGGCGCTCCCCCTTTCAAAAACAGTCGAGGCAGGTCAATCAGACTTTACTCATTTACTCGGCGTCTGAACGTTGACATCAATCTTCTGCGTGCCGCCCCCGCCAAACAGCCGGCCTCTGTAAACAAAAAGCAGCACCAGAACGATGATTACGAAGATCGCCACCACCGCGACAACGCCCGTACTTCCGCCGCCGCCACCATTCTCAGCCATGAAGGATTCCTCCTCTTAAGGGAAACTAGTGTTAGGGGCTTTCGGGAAAATTCCGAGCTGATAGTTACCACAGGGTTTCGGTACCGTCAACGTAAGCAAAAGCAAAGGAGACAAGAGGGGCGATTGCTCCTGTCTCCCATTGACTGTAGACCGTGACTAAAACTGCCGGCTTAATAGCGCGGGCGTTTTCGAGTAGGCGTTCCGCGGGGCGGCCGAACGTCGCCCGCCTGGACCGTAGGCCGGGGCTGCGGAGGTGTGGCGCCGCTTGGCACGATCCACAGCTCAACACAATCCCCTTCACGGAAACCGCCATTGAGAACGATGATTCGGGCCGGGGCGATGCC
>DASQFV010000226.1:0-4176 GCA_035632975.1 Nitrospiraceae bacterium | reverse complement strand
GCTTGCGAAGTTCCGTGACCTGGTTTACGGAGAGCCCGGCACTTTCGGTGACAATGGCAAGCCGTGCACGACCAAATGTCTCCGTCAACTCCGCAACCGCTGTCGCTTTCTCGTCCTTATTCATAATCGAACCCTTCCCCTCCCCTTCCGCGCGGCAACACCCCGACTAACTCCATTCCTTGGCTAGCGCTATGGCATCGAGCTTCACGCCGGGTCCCATCGTGCTCGAGAGAGTTGCGCTCATCAGATAGCGTCCCTTGCATGAGGCAGGCTTTGCCTTGATCACTGCCTCAAGAACCGCCGCGGCGTTGTCATATAGTTGCTCAGGCTTAAACGACACTTTCCCGACAGGCACTTGAACGATCCCGGCTTTTTCAACTTTGTACTCCACGCGGCCTTTCCGAATTTCTGACACGGCCTTGCCGACATCAAAGGTGACGGTCCCGGTCTTCGGATTAGGCATGAGGCCGCGGGGCCCCAGCGCTTTTCCAAGCTTCCCAACAGCCCCCATGAGGTCCGGCGTCGAGATGGCACAATCGAAGTCCATCCATCCCCCCTTGATCTTCTCCATCAAGTCATCCGACCCGACATAATCAGCGCCGGCTTGCCGCGCCTCCTGCTCCTTCTCTCCCTTGGCAAAGACCAATACGCGAATCTTCTTTCCCGTGCCATGCGGCAACGAGGTCGTGCCACGCACCATTTGGTCCGCCCGCTTCGGATCAACGCCCAGTCGAAGCGCCAGATCGACGGATTCATCGAACTTGGTGTAGGCAGACCGCTTCACCGCGTCGACCGCCTCGCGCAAGGCATAGGCCCGAGGCTCAAGCTTTTCTACTGCCGCCCTCATCTTCTTTCCCATTTCCGTTCTCCCCTCTACGCCATCGCAAGTACTGATCGGACAGGACTGCCAAGTCCTGCGCGCGTCGACCCAGGTCCTTCCCAGGGCGCGCGGTCCGCGAGCACGACGGCAGTCCTGTCCGATCTAATGCCTCACCCTTGAACCACGACTCCCATACTGCGCGCCGTCCCTTCAATGATCTTGATCGCCCCCGCGAGATCGACGGCATTGAGATCCGTCATTTTCTTTTGCGCGATCTCACGCAACTGTACCTTTGTGATCTTCCCTACCTTGTCTTTCTGGGGAACGCCTGATCCCTTAATGATCCCTGCCGCCTTCTTCAAAAGGTCGGACGCCGGCGGAGTTTTCATCACAAAGGTGAACGACCTGTCCTTATAGACCGTAATGACCACCGGGATGATGCTATCGCCCTCTTTTTGTGTTTTCGCGTTGAACTGTTTGCAAAATTCCATGATGTTGACGCCGTGCTGACCCAGTGACGGCCCGACCGGAGGGGCCGGGTTTGCTTTTCCAGCGGGAATCTGCAACTTAATCTGTGCCGATATTTCCTTGGCCATGTCCTACACTCCTCTGCACGTTCGACCATTTCGGAAACTAACAGGATGCTGAAAAAGTCGCTCTTCTCACCCGCCCAACCCCAGCGCGCCGAGACGCGCTATTTCCCATGCATGCGTTCTCGCATCGCTCAGAAGCTCAACGTACCGAAGCGTACGCCTCGCCTCTTCGCTCGCTACGGCCTTGCTGGATGGCCTTTTTGAGCATCTTCAGGCCATTTTGACATCAACACCATTCTGTAAGGTTCCACCGGTGTTGTGTGTATAAACCGAGTTTTTCCGCAGCCTGCTAAATCCGCTCAACCTGCAAAAACCCAAGCTCCACCGGAGTGGAGCGCCCAAAAATGCTGACCAGGACTTTAAGCCGGCCATGGTCCTGAGCCACCTCGTCCACCACGCCATTGAATCCCAGAAACGGACCATCAATAATGCGCACATTATCCGTCTTGATGAATTTGACCTGTTCGCGTGGCCCGGATGCTCCCGCATCAACCTGCTTCAATAGCGACTCTACCTCGTCCGTCGACAAGGGTGTAGGCTGCGCACCAGCGCCGACAAATCCCGTGACCTTCGGTGTCTCCTTGATCATCTGCAAGGTTTCATCGATGACCGGAGACTCCAACTCCACAATCACATACCCGGGGAAAAACTTTCGTCGAGACGTTCGGCGCTTGCCATCCTTGATCTCAATCACATCCTCCGTCGGCACGAGCACCTGCCCCAGCTTTTCAACCAATCCCATTTGATTGGCCCGTTCGAGCAAGCTGCTCTTCACCCGCCCCTCAAAGCCTGCGTAGGTATGAATGACGTACCAATTCTTTGCCATGCCCTACCCTCGGATCATGTGGTTGATATGTGCCATGCGGCGACTCTCACTTCCCGATACCTGCCTCACAGAATCTTGCTGACTACCCATACGAGAACCGAGTCGACGAACGACAGATACAGTGACATGATGATGCAAAAGACAATGACCACTGTCGTGGACCCGACCGTTTCGGCCCGAGTCGGAAACGACACTTTTTTCAACTCCCCGCGCACATCACTGAAGAACTCTCGAATAGAATCCGTAAACTTCCTGAACATGCTCCCCTCCCCCTCAGCTCGACCCAGCCTCTCCGCTCTGCTACCGACCTGCTCTCAATCCACCCGCCGATATTGAGCCTGACCCATCCACTATGCAGGGATTGGCAGGGGCACTAGGATTTGAACCCAGACTCTCGGTTTTGGAGACCGATGTGCTACCATTGACACCATGCCCCTCTGTTCAGTGCTGAGTAACGAGTCCTGAGTGCTGAGCAATGAGCGCTGTGTCCTGAGTGATTTAATTCTGTCCACGACTCAGTACTCATAACCCAGCACTAGCACTCAGCACTTATTTCACTTCCTTATGGGCAATGTGTTTCCGGCAGAACTTGCAGAACTTATTCCGCTCCAGCCGATCCGGATCGTTCTTCTTATTCTTCATGGTGGAATAGTTCCGCTGCTTGCAGATCGTGCATGCCAGATCAATGATCTCTCGCATCTTCTTACCCCTTACCCCTCACGCTCCCTAAATTACGCCAGAATTTCGGTGACGACGCCGGAGCCGACGGTCTTGCCGCCCTCGCGCACCGCGAACCGCAACCCTTGATCCATCGCGATCGGGCTAATCAGCTCCCCCGTGACGTTCACATTGTCCCCCGGCATCACCATCTCCACCCCCGGATTCAACGCCATCACCCCCGTCACATCGGTCGTCCGGAAATAGAACTGCGGCCGGTAGCCATTGAAGAACGGCGTATGCCGCCCGCCTTCTTCTTTGGCCAACACATAGATCTCCGCCTTGAACTTCGTGTGCGGCGTGATGCTCTTCGGCTTCGCCAGCACCATCCCCCGTTCCACCTCTTCCTTCTTCGTCCCGCGCAGCAGCACCCCGACGTTGTCGCCCGCCTGCCCTTCATCGAGCACCTTGCGGAACATCTCGACGCCGGTCACCACGGTGGCCTGATTCGGCCGTAAGCCCACGACCTCGATTTCATCGCCCACCTTGACGATGCCCCGCTCGACGCGCCCGGTCACGACGGTCCCCCGCCCGCTGATGGTAAACACGTCTTCGATCGGCATCAGAAAGGGCTTATCGATCGGCCGTTGTGGCGTCGGAATATACGTGTCGACCGCCTCTAAGAGCTGCAGAATGGACGGCGCGCCGAGCGGCCCCTGATCCCCTTCCATCGCCTTCAAGGCGGACCCGTGAATGATGGGGGTCTTCTCGCCCGGGAAGCCGTACTTGGTCAACAGCTCCCGCACTTCGAGTTCAACCAGCTCCAAGAGCTCTTTGTCGTCGATCTTATCGGCCTTGTTCAGGAACACGACGATGTACGGCACCCCCACCTGCCGGGCCAGCAGGATATGCTCCCGCGTCTGGGGCATGGGCCCGTCCGCGGCGCTCACGACCAGAATCGCGCCGTCCATCTGCGCCGCCCCGGTGATCATGTTCTTGACGTAATCGGCGTGGCCCGGGCAGTCCACATGCGCGTAGTGGCGCGCGGCCGTTTCGTATTCCACGTGACTGATGGCAATGGTCATGATCTTGGTGGCATCGCGCCGCCCCTGGCTTTCGCTGGCCTTCGCCACTTCGTCATAGGAAATGAACTTCGCCAGCCCCTTCTCCGCTGACACCTTGGTCAACGCCGCCGTCAACGTCGTCTTGCCGTGGTCCACGTGCCCGATCGTCCCGATATTCACGTGCGGCTTCCGCCGCTCATATTTCGCCTTCGCCAT
>DASQFV010000225.1:0-2393 GCA_035632975.1 Nitrospiraceae bacterium | reverse complement strand
TGAAACCCCAATTTTTATAAGGCAATACACACGATAAACCGATGAGTGAAGGGCTCTATCCCTCCAGAAATCACGAGGAGGCGTAGCCCATTCAATCGGCTGAAGTATCCATTCGTATAACCCATGTGTTGGCACGGTTTGGCCTGTCGCGGTGTCTACCCGTTCGCGCCTAACGGCGAGCAGACCGCCCGCAAGGCGCTCGAACGCGCCATCGAACGGGCCAAGCATTACATCTATATCGAAGAACAATTCCTCTGGCCTTGCTCAGTCGTTGACAGCCTGCGCAAGGTAGTGAAGCGCAATCCTGCGCTCAAGGTCGTCATCGTACTAGCCGAAGAACTGGAATTCGAAGGCCCGCTACGAAACGTTCACCACGAGATGCGAAATGAGGCGATTAGTGCTGTAATCGGCATCAGCACTGGCCAGGTCTTCGTATATTGCCTCGAGCAGCCTTCGACGAAAACCCCCATCTACGTTCACTCCAAGCTGACCGTCATTGACGACTGCTTCGTCGCAATCGGCAGTGTCAATGTCAACAAGCGCAGCCTCACCACCGACGCCGAGCTTCACATGGGCATCGTCGATGCTGACGTCATCCGAAGCACAATGAATGGCATTCCCGTTTCGGTATGCCGATTTGCTAAAGAACTGCGGGTCGCGCTGTGGGCGGAACATCTTGGTATCACCGACATGACCAAGCTTGAAGACCCGGCCGCTGCCCTATCGCTATGGCCGGATTGGTCAAAATCAACACCGCGTGCTCCGAGCCGCGTCCATCACGCGCTTTGCTATCATCCGCGATCCGAGACAGCGACGCTGCTTGAATGGCTTGAAATCATGCGTGCATTACGTGCCGTGTTCCCCAAGCTGCCGCCGCCTTGGGACAAATTCATCGATCTCGACAAAGCCATTGATCTCGCGGAGTCACTGGAAAGTACAGTGAAGGACAAAATCGGGGTGAGCCCGCCGGATATCTTGCTCGGACCGTACTTTTTTGGGTTGAAGCGGCTGTTGCGCGACTTTGTCATGAATATCGAAACAACATGCTGAGGGAGGACTATAAACGTGACCAGATCGAGCGCCTGAAATGGTCACTGTGGCATGGCCAGGACGACAAAGCGCTGAGCAAGCTCAACGACCTGGAGAGTTCGATAGAGCCCTTCAACGAGACGTATGCCCGGTTCCCTCGATTGCTCAAGGCGTTGTCAGCGTTGCGGACGTATATCGTGAACAACCGCCACTTGATGCCGAATTATGGAGAGCGGTATCACAACGGCGAGGCGATCGCGACGGGGTTTGTGGAGTCGACGGTGAACGAAGTAGTGAGCAAACGATTCTGCAAGAAACAACAGATGCAATGGTCCAAAGAAGGAGCGCATTGGCTGTTACAGACACGCGTGCGGACGCTGAACGGGGAGCTGGGTGCGATTTTTAAGCGTTGGTATCCAGGCATTGATCACGGCGTCGGCCACTTTTGGCCACTCAGAATGACGTCGGAGTCCTCGAACGCCCCTTCCCTCCGGTGCTTAGGGGCTTTTGCCTCGCACACAGGCAGCTGGGGTGGCCGACGCCATGATCGAGGCCGGTATCCAGACATGGATATTGAGGCTAAGAAGATGCCTGCGGCGGCATAATCACCAGCATCTCCCTGCTCTCCTGGCCTGCGGCCTGCAGGCGTCTCACGCTGCCCAGCGGCGCGCCTCATGCTCCGGCGCGGTAGGCAGGGTGGCACGCCGGGGGCGAGGCGGGCGGTGGAAAAGGCCGTTTGAATTTCCTATACTCAACGGAGGTCGGTGATGGATGCGAATCTGATCAAGTTCAAAGGACGCTTGCCGTATGCGAGCGAGATATTCGGCGTCTTCCAGCCGCTGCTCGGCTGGAAATCGCGGCTCATCCAGAACCGCCTGGCGGCGGCGCTGGCGCTGCCGGAATTTCCAAAGGTGCTGCATTCGGATTCGCCGCGAAACAGCGATCACATCCTGCTGCAATTTGCGCCGGGCAGCGAGCTCGAGCTGGTGGACGGCCAGACGCGCACTCCCGAACGCCTGCTAGAACTGTTCGAGGAAAATTCGCAGCTAGTGCAATTCCAGGTGCTGAGCTATCTCGACTCGCTGCTCGTACGCTCGATCCAATCGCAGATGCGCAACCAGTTGACGGCCCACCCACCCGAAGATGCCGAATTCTGGTCGGACATCTGGAGCGAGAATCTTTCGCAGAATTCGCTCAACAAGCGCATGACCGAAATCGCCGCGCAGATCTCGGGTAAGCCGGTGTTCCGCAAACTGGTCGACGAAGCGGCCACCGATCCGCTGCTCGAATACATTCAGCGCATCCGCTTGGGCTTCGCGAATGTCGAGGACGCCGTCACCTACGTCTTCAACAAGGAGGTCTAC
>DASQFV010000224.1:0-2097 GCA_035632975.1 Nitrospiraceae bacterium | reverse complement strand
GCCATATGCATGTCGTAGTTTTCCAGAAACGCTACGTGGCCTCCCAATTTATGGTCGTCGCAAAAGCTCAATATTTCATGAATGAAATAGCGACCAGGTTCATCCGCCGGGTGGGCCTTACCGGCAAAGATCAATTGTACGGGACGCCACTGGTTATGGAGCAACCGCTTCAGCCGCTCGAGGTCGCGGAACAACAAGGTCGCCCGCTTGTAGGTGGCAAAGCGCCTGGCGAATCCGATGGTTAGCGCTTCGGGGTCGAGCAGCGTGCCTCGCGTTATGACCTGCGAGGCTTGGAGTTGTCCCTGCATCCAGCCGCTCCTGGCGCGTTCCCGGATGAAGCTCATGAGTTTGCGTTTCATGGTTTGGCGCACGGCCCAGAGTTCCTGGTCGGGGATATCCAGGACCCGTTGCCACATCGCCGCGTCGTCGCATTTCTCCGCCCAATCCGGGCCGAGATACTTGCCGTATAGGTGGTTGAGTTCCGGCGCGATCCAGGTCGGCGCATGGATGCCGTTGGTCACACTGCGGATCGGGACTTGCTCGATCGGCAGGCCGGGCCACATATGGTGCCACATCTCTCGCGAGACCTGCCCATGTTCACGACTGACCCCGTTCACATGGGCGGCCAGCCGGATGGCGAGTGCCGTCATGTTGAAGCTTTGCTTCTCGGAATCGGAGGTATCTCCTAGGTGGAGGAAGTCTTCTCGCGAGAGGCCCAACTGCCCCCAGTACCCGGTAAAGTACCGGTCCATGAGATGGTGGGGAAATACATCGTGACCCGCCGGGACCGGTGTATGGGTGGTAAATACCGTGCTCTGGCGGACCATTTCGCAAGCGTCCGCGTGCCTCGATCCCTTCTGGATCAATTCGCGAATGCGCTCCAACGTAAGGAAGGCAGAATGGCCCTCATTGGCATGCCAGACGGTTGGCGAGATGCCTAATGCACGAAGCATACGGACACCGCCGATACCCAACAGAAACTCCTGACAGAGGCGCATCTCTTGATCGCCTCCATACAGTCGAGCTGAAAGAGCTCGATTCTCAGGACTGTTCTCGGGGACGTCTGTATCGATGAGGTAGAGGGAAACCCGTCCGACGAGCACCTTCCAGACCACTGCAGCCACGACCCGGCTACCGATCTCGACCGTAATCCGGCAGGCGTCTCCTGATGGAGTGAGTGCGGGATGAATCGGCGATTCTGCTCGCTTGAACGGGGCGTAGGCTGCCTCCTGCCAGCCCTCCGGCGTGATCCGCTGCCGAAAATATCCTTGTGGATACATGAATCCGATTCCCACCAGGGGCACACCGAGATCGCTGGCTTCCTTGCAATGGTCTCCGGCGAGAATGCCCAGGCCACCGCTGTAAATAGGAATGGACCTATGTAGACCAAATTCCGCCGAAAAGTAAGCAATGACGGGAGCTTTCAAATCACTGTGCTGTGTTTTAAACCAACTGTGTCCGTTCTGACGGTACTCGTCAAATATCTTGAGGGCGGCAGAGTACAGCCGCATATACGAGGGATCTTCAGCGAGGTGCATGAGCCGGTCAGGCCTGACATCGGCCAGTAGTTCGACGGGGTTGTGATGGGTCAGTATCCAGAGGGTTGGATCGATATGTTCAAACAGCCGACGGGCTTCCGGAGTCCAACTCCACCAAAGATTATGCGCCAATTCCGTGAGGCGTGAGAGACCGGATGGAATGGTGTGTGATGAAGTGTCTGCTGTCTGCGGAATATCCACTGCACCTCCTTGTTGCTGAGGTCGAAATCGGCGTTGTGGTGAGGGAACAGCCTGATAGGCTGCTCAAACATGTCGTTCACGGTCCGTGAAACGTTTCGGAGATAAAGTCCTCGACAGCCTTACATTTCACCTTTCACGTCTTACCTTTTACGGTTCTTGAGAGCGATCAGGCGTGACCGGCTTTATGCCAGGACGTCCACTCGTCGGAGAATGCCACGGCGGCATACCGTTCGCCAAGGATTTTCGCAACTCGGTTCATCAGTTTGGCGACTCGTTGCATGTCCTCCGGGGAAAGATCTTGTCGAAATCGAGGGTGCAGTCCCCACCGAGTTTCCACTTCTTCTCCGGCGACGGTCGA
>DASQFV010000223.1:0-3206 GCA_035632975.1 Nitrospiraceae bacterium | reverse complement strand
CCCCAGAGGGAACGCCTCGGCCCTTCGCTCGCTGCGGCCTTCCTGGACGACCTTTTTGATCATCCTCAAGCTAGGCCTTCTCTGCTCTATTTCCAGACTGCGTCGGGGTTCAGTTTTGCTACTGGCTTTCCACCAGTGATGTGTTCATCGAGGATGGTTGCCACGTCCGCTTCTGTCACTTTGGAGTACCAGGTCGCGTCCGGATAGACGACGACGGTTGGTCCCTGCTCGCAGGGGCCGAGGCAGGAGGAACCGCTGACGAGAACATCGCCGGGAGTCACACCCTTCTGCATGAGACCGATGTTAAAGGCCATGAGGAGGGAGGCTGCTCCGGCGTTGCCGCAGGAGGGTTTCGGGTGGCCTGGGGGACGGGCGTTGGTGCAGACGACGATGTGATACTTGGGTTTCGGCATGGGTTCTCCTTTAGTGGGTAACGAAACGATCAGCTTTCAGCCGTCAGCGTTCAGTTATCTTCAAGAAACAGCTGAGAACTGATTGCTGTGAGCTGATGGCTGTTTCACCGCGGAGCGAACGACTTCCATATATCGATGGCCTCGTCGGACAGCTTCCAATGCTTGAGGCCCTTCATTACCCAATCGAGATAGTGCGCTTTGGGTTTGAACTTGCCGATGGGGGTGGCGGCATAGGTGGTGACGAGTATTTTCTCCCCGCCTTCCGTCAGCACGGTGACTTGGACCTGGCGAAACGCGCTGGGGGGCACATCCTCTTCGAAGAGGTCCATCAGCTTGAGATCTTCGTTGGTCACTTCAAAGACCGCTCCCCAGACCTGTTCTCCCGGTGACGGGGTTACGCTGGCGAGGCCGCATCGCCATTGCGAGGACCATCGGCAGAATTTGATCGTGTGCTCAGGAAGAGAGGCCCGCATCAGGAACTGATGCTCCGGAGCGCGACGTTTCAGTTGCGTGGGGTTGAGATGGTCCCCGTAGAGAAAGAACTTCATCAGTGTTTCACGCCCAAGGGTACATGTTTGCCGACTAGCAGGATGCTGAAAAAGTCCGCCAGCATCGTTCTCGCTTCGCTCAGAAGCTCAACGTACCGAAGCGTACGCCTTCGCCTCTTCGCTCGCTGTGGCCTTGCTGGACGGCCTTTTTGAGCATCCTGCACGAGCGTTCTCCTACTGTGCCCACGCGCGGACCAATCAATTTCCACCGTGTCACAATAGTCTGTCCGCAGCCTGCTAGATCACTGTTTGTAACATAACCACTTTCAACCGCACAAGCTGCATGCTGGGCCAGGTGCGGTCGGATTGACATCGCGCCGGTGCTCTTCCTAAGATGCAGCGCCGTCATGTGCGGTTTCGCCTCGTCCCATCGCACCCTGCTTGCGGGATATCCATGACACATAATCATTCCTCCGCCGGTCCTCCGCATTCCTTATCCTCACTGTGAAGATCATTCACTATGCGGTCGTGGCAGTACTCGTGCTGGGCGCGCTCTACTATCTCTGGATGAAGCCTCCATCGCTGAATCCCATGGCCGATCGTCGGGCCGCCGATGCCCTCGCCTTAGTGCAAACCCATCGGGCTCAGTCCTACCCCACTATACTTCAGGCAATGACTGAACATGTGCGTTCTATGAGCGAACGCAATCGGGTCGCCCGGCTGGGTGAGTGGCGGGTGAAGCAGTTGGAGGGGGATCTATACGAGGTGCGGATTCAGTTGCGAGATCAAGGGGTGAAAGGCCAATGGTTCGAGCGGGAGTTCATTTGGCATGCCGATCTCGCGTTGAAGAAGGTCAATGCTGCATCGCTCCCTGCTGACGGCGTTACACCCAAAGATCCTGATGCTGCGCCATAGCAGGATGCTGAAAAAGCCTCTTTTCTCACCCGCCCAGCCCACGCGCGCCAAGACGCGCCCTTTCCCATGCGTCGTTCTCAGTTCGTCAAAATCCTCAACGTACCCCACTTGGGAAACGAGCTGTCTTGGCAGCTCGGGATGGGCGGGTGAGGAATGCTACGCCTCCGGTTTTGACTCGCCTGCGGCCTAGTTGGACGGCTTTTTGAGCATCCTGCGCTTCACGCTTCACGAACGACGCTTCACGCGCAAAAACTGCGAACCGCCATTTGTAGCAGAAGCGCTTATGAATAATGCGTGCTACGTAAAGTTCTCCGGCAGCGCCACCTGAATTTGATTCCCTTCGATCCGTACGGGACAGCAGGCGACGGTGATGTTCGGATTCTCCGGTCGTTCACCGGTTTGTACGTTGTAGCGCCATCCATGCCACGGACATTCGACGACGTGGCCTTCCAGATGGCCTTCTCCAAGCGGACCTCCCGCATGCGGACAGGTGTTGTCGATGGCGTAGAAGGATCCGTCGACATTAAACAAGGCAATCCACACCCCTTGGACTTCGACTGTTCGTCCGGTCCCCGGAGGAATTTCCTCTGCCATAGCAACGGTAACAAATTCAGGCATGGCGCTGATCCTTCTTCCTGGCTGAGTAGCGAATGGAATAAGGACATTTCGCAGACTCGTCAGTGACTTGATTTCGACCGAGGCTTATGGCATAGAAAGGGTACGCGTTCCAAGACTAAACCCAGGCCCTCTCATACAAGGAGCCTCGGTGGGGAATGAGGGTGTTGCATGGAAATGACCCTTCTGCTCAACGCGACGTACGAACCCCTGCGGGTCGTCCATTGGCAAAAGGCGATCGCGCTCCTCTGGCAGGGCAAAGTTGAAGTCCTCGAGGTCTACGACCGCGAGATCCATGCGGTGTCGATCTCCATTAAGCTTCCCTCCGTCATGCGGCTCCTCAAGCTGGTCCGGCTCAAGGATGTTCACCGGGCAGTCAAATTCTCCCGCATCAATATCTTTACGCGAGATGGCTATGCCTGCCAGTACTGTCGTCACAAGTTCCGGACCGAAGAGCTGACGTTCGATCATGTCATCCCCATCGCGAAGGGTGGGCGAAAGACTTGGGAAAATATCGTGACGGCTTGCTGGCGTTGTAACAACAAAAAAAGCGGTCGTTCGCCCGAAGAAGCCGGCATGCGGCTCATGAAGAAGCCGGTGAAGCCGCGCTGGAATCCGGTGGTGACTATTACCATCGGTATTCGGAACACACCGGACAGCTGGCGTGACTATTTCTATTGGAATATGGAACTCGATGCTGACCCCGCTGACACCTAAATGGTAACCTTCAATATTGCTTCCTGACCAGCCCATCCCTTCTCGTTCATTAAACATT
>DASQFV010000222.1:0-8178 GCA_035632975.1 Nitrospiraceae bacterium | reverse complement strand
AGCGCGAGGAGCGGGACGTGTGAGCCCTGTCCCTACCCGTCGCGCTTTCCCTGCCCGCCTCGCGTGTCTCGCTTGAGTCGGGCATGGGCGATTGCAGCAGAAGTGTTCATGAATCATGCGGGCTAAGCTCACGAGTGCGGCGCAGTCTGTGGAGAATCGGGTTTCGGTATCAGAGGGCTGACCGCGTTCTGATCTCGCCCCGGCTGATAGGTCTCCAGCATTCTCGTGATCGTCGGCATCACTCGTTCTTCTGCGGAGAGAGGCACTTTGATTCGTATCCCGCGACCTTCGTTGCGGCCGAGTGAAAAGATGTGGCGTTCGATCATGCCACCGTGTGTGGCATCCGAATACGTGAATGTCAATTGTTTCGCGGGGAATCCGGCCAGCGACATATCCTGATCCTGTCGCCACTTCACCGTGATCGTTTTCTTGCCGTAGAGTTCCGTGATAATGCGGCGATGGGCCGTGGCAAATTCGTCGAGTGTCTGCCGTCCGTCCTGGCTCTTGCCCTCCAAGATATTCATGTGGCCGGATAATGCGACGAGGCTGTTGTCGATAGGAGGGTAGAGCGTCACGCCAATCCCATCCGGTATCGGATTTCCAAGACGCCAGTTTTCGGGGTAACGGACGGAGAAGCCGAAACGGGCGTTCGTATAGACGTTCCATGCGCGTTCTTCATGCCCCGACGGAGCGGCAAGGGAGGCCTGGGTCGTCATGCCAAGGCTCATCACCATCGCAATCAGTAGGTAAGTCTGAATCATCCGAGCCCTCATAGGCTACAGTCAACGTCCACTATCGCGCGGATCGCGCGCAGCGAAAACCGATGGTCGCGGTGCGCTGATCCGGCGATGCCCCGCCTCTTGTGGCCGTTCGCAACAAAGCCGGCGCACTCTTCCACGATCCTCCGCGCACCACCTTGTATCGGCCGTTGGCAGGTCCGTGGGGGTTGCGATCCGGCATGGTGGCATAGTAGTCGATGCCAAACCAGTCTTCGACCCACTCGGCCGCGTTCCCTGCCATATGATGCAGGCCATAGGGGCTTCGGCCCTCCTCGCCACTATCGACGGAGGCCACGATGGGAATCTCGTGGACGTGATACTGCCCGAACATCGCCAACGCGGGCGTGGGAGGTCTCTGCCCCCAAGGAAAGAGATTGCCGCTATCCCCCCGCGCGGCTTTTTCCCACTCGGCCTCCGTCGGTAGCCGCTTATCGCGTGTGTGACAAAAGTCCGAGGCCTCAGACCATCTGACGTAGAGTGCCGGCCAACGTGCCAATGTCTCGGGCGGCAGGGCATGGATAGTCGTGACATGATCGATCAGTTTCCGCACTTCCTCGGGGAGGTGGCGTTGTTGCTGCCGCAGCCACAGCAAGTACTCTCCCAGGCTCACTTCATCCCGATCGATCTCATACTGATGGAGCCAGACGCGACGCTGTGGCTGCTCTGTGTCGTCATACTGGAGATCGAAGCTGAAGGGTTCGTGGCTTGTGCGGGCGGTGCCCATGATAAAGGGGCCTTCGGCAACTGTCAGCATAAGAGGGCTGCTGGCAAGCGCGGCAATGTTTTCAACCCGGTCCTGCACGTCATTCGTCGCCGCCGTTGCCGTGCGCAGAAATGATGCACCCATGAGTGTCGCGATGAGGACATAGCCGAAGGCGTGAAGATATCTCCGGACTCGGCCTGTGAATCCAGCGATGTGGCGGCTATTCTGCATGATGACCGAGCACCATAAATAAGAAATGGGCTAGTATGAATCCGATGCCAGTATGAACACAATGTACAGCTTCCCATACGAACTGGCGGACTGCGCGCGAGAAGCGCGATCCGAAGGCTGAAGTCCGAAGGCTAAAGGACGGGGTTCGAAGTTCCGAATACTTCAGCCTTCAGTCTTCAGCCTGCTTCACCCGTCGCGCTTTTTCCGCCAGGCTCGCCTCGCTCTCTTCCCGCAATGCCCCATTTCAATCGGGTTTCTGTCCAAGAAAATAGACAGTGCAACCCATTGTGTTTATTCCTATGGACTCTAGCGAGCCCCTGGTCTGTCTAAGTCTGTAGAAGAATGCGCCAAAATTTTCACCACAGAAACTATTCTTCCCCGTTGGCTAACCTCCGTACACATCGATGAAATGTCTGTGGAGAGCATCGCGCGCAGGTTCAGCCACGGCTGTTGCCGTGCGTAGTGCTGTTTTGGTGGAGGTCCGGAGACCGGGACGCAGAAAGCCTCCCGTGGCGGCGGCTGGATGGACAGCATCACGACGAGGCGGGTCGCCATGCGGAATGGTACCGATCCGAATACAAAGATCAATTGGATGGGATTCCGTTGCGCGCAGTCAGTCGACAGACAATTGCAAACGAGCATAGAGGTCAATGGTCAATAGTTATTGGTCAAAGGTCAATGGGAAAGAACTGTCAATGGTCAACGGTTAATTAGGTCAATGGATTGTGATGAAGTCATATGCAATGGGAATGGCGACCCAGCATCGAGCCTCTCTTGACGGATGACTATTGACCAGTGTCCATCTCCTGACCGCTGACCGCTGACTTCTTGTTCCTGTCAGATTGACCGATGACGGGCCAAGTGCCAGGCTCAGGCGACGATGAGTCCTTGAAAGAGACCGTCCGGGGTCCTAGCCCGGATCATTCTTGAATGCCGTCGCGAAATTGCTTGGAAGCCAGGTGAGGGGCAAGTGGCACGAGGCGAGTTGACCTTTTGATCTGATTGAGAGAGGTTTAATATGTTGTTGAAATTTCCTCTACCACTCCAACTCTTATTTTGAGGAGCGAAAATGAATACATCGATCATTGCTGCTGTGCTTGCTGCTCCCCTGATAATATTTCAGCCTGTTTGGGCACATACTGACGAACAACTGGATACTATTTCGTCGCCACATGGCGGGCAAGTCCGTGCGGCAGGTCCATATCATCTGGAGCTTGTTGTCAAAGATCGAGAGCTTGTACTGTATGTGACCGATCATGCAAATAACGAGATCACAACTATTGGTGGAGAGGGTAAGGCGAATATTCAACATGATAAGTCCGGGAGCAAAATAGCAGTGAAGCTGGAGCCGTCACAAAATAATATGTTGAAGGGTATCTGCGACTTTCAGATCAACCCGGAGACAGTGATTGTGGTATTTGTCAAATTCCCGGAACAGGATGCGTATGCTGCCAGATTTACTCCGCTTAAACCAAAGTCTGTCAGGGAGGGAAAGGAAGCGGGTGACGATCATGACCATGACGATCAGCATAAGCATCATTGAGATGTATAAAGTTGTCGTTATCGTGTCAGGATCATGCTCAGATGTAGTCGCGTCGCCATAATCTAGACCGAAACCTCACAGATAACCGACTCACATGTTCCTACCAGGAGACCGCTGGTTTCGAGAAGCCCGACAGGTTCCCCGTGCAGGTGGCTTCGATGACGGTGTTGGAGCCCGATCCCACATTCACGATCTTCGAGAAGAAATGGGCATCGCCCAGGTCACGGTATTCCTCGAACGGATCGAGCCAGATCTTACGAACAGCCGAAAGACTGCCCCGCAGGTTGGACAGGCCGTGGGCTCCTTGAGCTTCCCCTGTAGTTTATAGGTGTCGTGTTCGCCTTCGTGATAGGGTTGGTCTCTGCGCTCTCCCGACCCTGATGGGATCTTGGAATGTGTGGACATGTTACGGCGCCCCCTCCTTGGCTGACAAGATGTCTTACGAGGCTGGTGAGGAGGGCGTGCGTTTGAGCATCGCTTCCTTCGCCAGATTGAGATGCTGTATCACGTCGCGATCCTCAACTTGCGTAAAGTCGGCGAAGAAATTTCCCACGGCCTCGAAAGGCTCCGGGGTCACGAGAATCACCAGCTCGTCCACATGTGATCGAACCTCACGGATTGTTGACGGGGGTCCGACCGGAAGCACTCCCACCAGACGGCGAGGCTGCAAACTGTGAATGGCGAGTGCCGAGGCCATAAACGTCGAGCCTGTGGCGATGCCGTCGTCAACCAAGAGCACGGTACGGCCCATGAGTTCAGGGAGTGGCCGTCCCTGCCGGTACAGGTCCTTGCGTCGGGCGATCTCTTCCTCTTGGACATGAATCAACCGGTCCAGCTCATGCCGAGTTAAGCCAAAGGAACCGACCGCCTCTTGATTCAAATAGTGCGATCCCGTCTCGACCACTGCTCCAATTGCATACTCAGGATTGCCCGGTGCACCGATCTTGCGCGTCATAAACACATCGAGTGGGACATGGAGGGCGAGGCTGAGTTGATAGCCCACTGTCACACCTCCGCGAGGAAGAGCCAGAATCAACGCCGTCGGATCATTGCGGTATTGGCTCAGCTTATTGGCTAGTATCCGGCCCGCTTCTTCCCGATTGCGGAACCTCACGCGTCTGCCTCCTTTGATCCAGGGCGTTGATCCTGTTCCCTCACAGAATTCCCTGTGTGACTCCAACGCCAATCAGGAATGTGTCCAGCAGCGTGAGCGCTGCGATCATCTACCACAGATGACGATGAGGTCCCGTGGTCACACGATGCCAATGAATGTTCTACAGAACCTTAAGATAGTGAGGATGTAGTAACATCGTACACCTCCATTCGGTCGTCCTCAGGAGCCCTTCACCTCGATCGATTTTGGTTTCGCATTCTCCGCTTGGGCAGGCGTACTTTCAATACCCGTCTTTTTCGCGGAACGCGCACGCTCGGAAGGTGCTCGTTCGACGCGCGCAGTGGGAGTCAAGCAGGCCACCCTCCCGTGAGGAAGGTAGAAGCAAGTTTGGAGGTGAGAGAGGAGGGAACGGCTGACGTCTGTGACGTCTGACTCCGCTGCACATCTGTTGAGCTTCACCATCCGATGGGGTAGTGTTCCGGCGAGGGTTCAGATTGCGTTCAGCCGGTATGGCAACACCGAGCAGGAGGAAACATGAAGAGGAGCTGGATACTCATGGTGTCAACGGTCGGGTTTGTGAGCGGTCTTTTATTCGGGACTGTGGCGCTAGGACAAGCTGAGCCCAAGGCTCAGAGCGGCGATGTGGCGCGTGGCCAGGCCCTGTTTGTCAGGTACTGCACCGGTTGTCACGGGCCTCAGGGCGGAGGGGATGGGTATAGGTTTCTTCATGGACCGGATCCGGCTAACCTCACATCACCGTCGACCAGAAAGAAATCCGATGCCGACCTGCTCAAGACTATCCATGGCGGCAAACCGAACATGCCGTCTTGGGATCTCCGCCTCTCGGAGAAAGAGAGTAGGGACGTGCTGGCCTATGTGCGCACCTTCGCCAAGTGAAGCGATGAGACCGGCTGACGAAGGGCGGGCAGCGTCGGTGGCGACATAATGCGATTGTTTCGTCGGGCCGTTGGTCTCCGGGACATTCGTCGCGCGCTCCTATAAAACCGAGCCGATACGGCGCAATGTCGTCGCACGCTTTCTGGTACTGCCACTGGGCACTGTTTCCCGCTATGTCGCCACCGCCGTGCCCATCCCTTCCAGCCGCCGCATACTTGGAGAGGAAGGATAACGAGCGAGCTTGGAGGGATATTGTATATAGGATAACCGCTTGGTCGACGGCCGCAACGGGTGCGAACAGCACGGACTGTCATGAATAGAGAAGGGAGTTGCGATGTAATGCCACGCTCGGCAGAACGTAGCCGGTTTGTGTTTTCCATTTTACACAGAGGAGGGCCCCATGTCGCGAATCAAGGCACTCAGGGCGTCGTTCGACAAGCAGTTGGATGCGTTGGAGCACCAAGCGCTGGCGCTGGAGGCGCAACTGACCCAGACACAAGAGCAGGTGCTGCAGCGGGTGGAGCAGCGCAAGCAACAGCTGCGGGATCTGCTCAAGCAGGTCCAGGCCGATGTGCAGAAGTCGAAGGAGATGGGAGAGCAGGCAAAGAGTGACGTGCAGGCCAAGCTCGAACATCTTCAAGTGCAATTGGCCCTCGGCAAAATGGATGCTCGCGACACGTTCGAAGAGCAGAGAACGAAGATTCTCAAGGCCCTGAACGAGTTCGAATCCGTTGCGGAACAGAAACTGAAAGGGGCCGCGTTCGAATCGGGCAGGGTCTGGGAGGATCTTGTGGGCCGGACGAGCACCCTCCAAGCCGAGTTCGAGGCACTCAAGGGCGGGTTTGAGAGTGAGAAAGCCAAGCAGCAAGTCACGCTGGAGTCAACGAAGCAGGAGCTACTCACCAAGCTGATGTTGTTCAAGGACCAGCTCAAGGCCAAACGCGTGGTGGTGCAGGCCAAGGCCGATGTTCTTGAGACCGACTTGCGCGAGGGGCTGGACCAGATTAAGGCGGGGGTTAAGAGGTTGTTCGAATAGAGGGGGAGACAGGGTAGCCTGGTCGTCCTCCTGCTCGCGCAAGGCGCACGATCAGAAGGATGGGAAGGACACCCACGTTGGTCCTGTGCTCCCGGAACGCGCGCCCTGAGAAGGATGGGAAGGGAGCGGCCAGGTGCCCTTCTTGCTCGCAGAACGCGCACGGTGAAACTGTGCTCGTTCGATGCGCGCAGTAAAGGGCAGCCTCGCCTTAACCAAAACGCTAATTATTATTCACAGAAAGATAAATTTTGACCCGCCCATCCTTCTTGGTGTCAATTAAGTACACTCTGATCGCTGAGTTATTTTCAGGTTTATATGCGGAAAACTTATCGGTCTTGGTGTAAGACTCTGTGTCAGTGTCCTCGTCAAGATCCATTCCGATCCAACCATTCGGGAGGCTATTGCGCAATCGTTTCACAATATCCTCCACCGATTTGTCGGCTTCTGATCTGTCTGCAAATCTGAATATGCAACTCCACGTAGCTCCACTACGATCGTCTTTGTCCCTCACCAGGCACTGCTTGGCCCCGGAAAAGGTAACTGTTGATTGCCAGGTTGTACCGGTATCAGCATCGACAGCTTTATGTCCTGTTCTTAAAGTTTTGAAGTCTCCAGCGGATGCCGTGAGAATGGCTTGAGTCACTTCACGGTCGTCTTTCCCAGCAGAGCCGACTGCAACTTGGTGGTTGTCGGATGGACAGTCATGGCCTGTGCAAGTAATCCGGTAAATCGTCTGGGTCCACTTTAGCCGTAAACGAAATGCTTCATACTCGATCTCATATTCGCCAGCACTTCCTCCTGATGCTCTCGCGCTTAGATATGCATTCCCTATCCAGAGAAAGCGCATATCTTCGTAGGGGAAAGGATCATTCACGGTTAGCATCAGGTCGCCGGAGCTATCTTCATAGCCAACAATGAGGGCCATATGTTGAGGTGTTCCATCTACCTTGAACCCAGGCGGTGAAATTCCAACAATAATAGGACGGCCCTGATCCAGCTCGTTTTTCACTTCTGCCTCAGAAAGGCTTCTGCTCTTTGATTGAGCTGTAAGCGCGATATCTCCAGCCGTCCCGCCCGGCGTAGCCATTAAAGGATACTGCTCAAGCATGTTCACCATGGTAGCTTCATCACCAGCTGCGAGATCACATTGAACGCAACTCGGTATCCCCTTGCAAAGGTTTCTACCCTGCACGATCCCACACTGATAGTCCGTCGGATGAGCAGCGGGAACGTCATAGTATTTGAAGACCATCTCTCCAACGGCTGCCCAACACCAACTCGGGCGTTCCTGAAACACTGGATGGATATGTAATTTCACCTCCGCTGCCATGGTCAGATTGACCGGTACCAGCAGAACAAGAAATAGCTCGACTACGAATGCCGCCATTCTATTTTTCACTGGTTTCCCCTCCTCTTGATACTTCTTGAGCAAGTCCGTAACTCCTCAACCAACGCATTGACCCCACCTCCTTGTGAGTGCGTCGTCCCCTTCGCTACCCGCTGCCCATCTCAATGATCGCAACCATCTCATCGAGCAGATTCAGTGAATGGTGATAGCTCAATCCCGCTCGACAGTACGAAGTGTATTAGCAGGTTGTTGACAAAGTCCACCAGCTTTCGGAAAGGTTTAGGCCCAGGTCGCTCACCCTTGACCTCAGCCTGTTTCACACTGCGGCCTACTGCAAGGCCTGCTGTGGTTACCTATCTCTGAGGGGGCATGGTAGTTTGTCAACAGCCTGTTTAGGTGGTCCTTACGATGAACGGTACCTGTTCGTCCAAAATAGCCTGCTCATTCGTGGTTGAGGGCCGGGAGGGCCCGCGACCTTGGGAGCACCTGCGGGGGCAGATCTTTCTGAGCTCTGAGGACTTCATGGC
>DASQFV010000221.1:0-4911 GCA_035632975.1 Nitrospiraceae bacterium | reverse complement strand
CATATGTATTGAATTGAACCCGCTACGCCGTCGAGCGAGGGTACAGATGCTCCCTCCAGCTCGCTCGTTATCGCTTCCGGGATGGAGGCTGATTGATCTTCCACTGCGCGCGTTCTTTCAATTCCCCATCACATTTTCAAGGGTAGCCTGGTCGATCCTCGAATGCGCGCGTCGAACGAGCACATTCTTATCGTGCGCGTTCCGCAAGCAGGAGGACGGCCAGGCTACCCTCCCCATCCTTCGGAGGCCGCGCGTTGCGCGAGCACCGAAGATCATCAGGGGCTCCATCCCCTCCTCTGTTCTGCGCGCAAGAAGGATGGTCTGGCGGCTCCCCTGCCCCCTTGACAGAGGCACCCCCCTCCTGGCTATGATTCCTCCCACTTGACTCAACCTTGACATGACGAACGTATGATCTCCGCCACTATTATTCAAAGGAGTAGGCGTATGAAGCTCGTAATCGGCACTGTTGCAACTGTCTCCAGTGTCCTGTTTGCGCTGTCGATGGCTTCGGCCAATCCCGCGCTGCTCCCCAAGCATGAAGGCTACCCGATGAAGAACAGCGGAAGCCCTGTGACGGGCCAGCCAACCGCCAACGATCCTGGCCAGTCGGATGCACATGGTGAGAATTCGCTGATGAAGTCAGCCGACTCCATTAAGAGCGCCCAGCAAAACTTAACGAAGAAGGACAATGCGCGAATTACCACTGGCCAAGGAGCGAATCAGCTCCCGACTGTGCAGGGGCCACAGATCATGATTGCCCCTCCGGTGACATCTGCCACGAAGATCACCGGCGATCGGAAGATCGAGTAGTCGAGCCGTTCAGCTGGATACAACAGGGGGGCGCCGGATCTACCCGGCTCCCCCTTTTGTTTTTGCGCGTCTGGTTCGAGTGAGCGCTGTGACCCGGCGCAGCCGGAATCGCCAGGGTTTCTTGGCCCACTCGCCCGAATAATCGACACCGATTCGGGGGTGAGCCTCTACATCTCCTCTCTCCACCAATGCCCCTCGATCCTCGAACCAGAGGGATTCGCCGGTCGTGAGATCCACACGGTTAAGCCGGCGATCAATCTGCAGCGCGCGACAGAGACGCCCAGGTCCATCGATCAAGTCCCCATCGATTTCAATCGCCCTGATCAATACGGCTGAGGGAAACTCCTCCCGCTCCGTCACCACGTTCAGACAATGGTACATCCCGTAGATGAGATAGACGTAGGCGACCCCTGGTGGACCAAAAAGCACCTCGGTCCGCTGCGTTCTCCCTTTCGACGCATGGCAGGCTTTATCCTGTGGCCCGACATAGGCTTCCACTTCGAGGATCTTACCCGCGAGGATACGACCATCGATCACCCGAACGAGATACTTGCCGATCAAAGAACGGGCAACCTGAACCGTTGGGCGATTGAAATAGGCGCGTGGCAAAACTCTTCGTGTTGACGTCATATGGCTTAACTATATAGACCGCTCAAAACGATCTTCGAACAAGGCCGCAGGCGAAGAAAGCACCGGAAGCGTAAACATTTTCATCCGACCAACCCCGAGCTGCAAGAGCAGCTCTTTCCCGTCGGAGTACGTTGAGGAGTTTCGGAAGCCGAGAACGATGCTGGTGGCCATTTTCAGCGGCTGCTAGAAGTACCAGGCGACGCCGCCCATGAACGTACGCGGGTTTCCCGGTACGATGTGAATGTCGCTAACCGGTCCAGTCTCGTTCCTCAATTGCGATTCAAAAGCGAATATAGCCTGTTCCCATTTCGTGTCGAACAGATTTCGAATGAATAAGAAGGCCTCCAAACGTCCGTGGGACAGCTTGATCGGCAGTTGATACCGCTCCGAAAGATCGAAGACAATCCAGGAGGGAGATTGAACGCTGCGGTCCTCTATGAGCGGCCGGACCCCGAGATACGTAGCTTGAAGCTGTGAGGTCAGCCCTTCGGGCCAACGCAACAACACCGCACCATAGGCCGTCACTTCAGGGGCTAATGGAATCGCATCGCCGTTACGAAATTCGGCCTTCGTCCATGTCACGCTTCCATTAAGATACAGTGGGCCCCAGACCTGTCCGCGCGCAGCAACTTCCACACCCTGTCGCCTGGTCGCTCCACGAATTTCCGTTGTCCCTTCATCACCCACAAATACTAGTTCCGATTTCAAATCCAATTGCCAAAGCGTAGCAATCAATTCGACTCTCTCCGGCCCCCAGGGCTTAGACCGCACACCGACCTCATAGTTCCTGGCTCGCGCAAGCGGTGAGGAACCCATGGCCGCGGCTGAGCGGGCATCATTGCTGTGAAAACCTTCACCGTAGTTCGCAAAGAATTCAGTACCGGCCCAAGGACCGAGGATAAGATTCATTTTCGGCAGGACGATGCCGGAGCTCGTTCGTCCGGCAGGTTGGTCCGCACACGTTGTGCAACGGTTACGCACATCGAAGGTGAACGTTTCAGCACGCAGTCCGCCCGCGAGCCTCATCCATGACGTCGGCTGCACCTCCGCCTTCACGAATGGCGCGTACGACGCCTCAAGAACATCACTGTCTGTGGTGGTCCCGGTCGGCATTCTTGTCGTTTGAATCCCAAGTCTCGCATGGATGTCATCGACTCTGGTTTGAAACCCGATGGTTCCAATGCTCGGCACACCCCACACCTCGCCTCTTTGTTTGTATCCGATATCCCCTCCATATATAACGCGACGATCGGATTGCTGAATCCCGTCGCCATTGATAGGATCGTTGAGAAAGAAGGTGAAATTCGTGAACAAATCAAGCCGGTAATACTGTCCATAGGCGTTGGCAAAGAACTGACCACCCGATATCGTGTCGTAGTGATAATTTAACCGTGCGGTACTGCGGAGCGTGTCGCCGCCTTCTGAAGGATCGATGGCCCCGAACCGATCGAGCGTGCCACTATTGACTGCGCGCAGTGGAATCTCTCCGGAGCCATTCCACCTAGACTGATGAAATGTGCCGGTCAAACTCAATTCATCCCGGCTTGTCAAGTTGGTCGTCATTTTGCCGAGCAGGTTGCCCCGAAGGTACCGATTGTCATTTTGGAATGGACCATTGGTGTAGTAGCCCTCGGCGGCGAACAAGGTGCGGACTTTCTCCTTGGTCGGCGAGAACATGAGCAGAGTCCGTGCAGTGTCAAACTGGCCACCGGCCGCCTGGACCATCCCCTCCTGAACGACCTGCCGCGTCCTGAAATTCACTGCCCCCGCCGTGGCAAAGTCGCCATATTCAGGAAGATAGGCTCCTTTGTAGACATCCAGTCTCTCGATCGTTTCAGGAATGATAAAATTGAGGTCGGTGTATCCTTGTCCATGCGCATGGGTGCGCAAGTTGATCGGCATCCCGTCTGTGAAGAACGCGACATCGGTGCCGTGATCGGCGTCGATCCCACGCAGAAAATATTGATCGGCTTTCCCTGCCCCGCCGGAATGTTCGACGGCAATGAACCCGGGGATCAGGCGCAGGACCTCCGCCGGACGCCCCAGCGGCTGAAGAAGAATCTCTTTGTCCGGGATGAACTGCTGTGAAGAGGCCGCGACTGGTCGCGCGCCAATGATGGACACCTCCGGCACATCAACGATTTCGGCGTCCGGATCGTGGGCGAGGGCAGAGGAGACAAGGAGCAGAAACGCGGTGAGATGGAAGAGGAGGCTGAGGACACTCACGTGGACGCTCAGCTTAAACCTTTTCCCGTTGTGGTGGTGGTCAACTTCCCGTGCTTGACACCCTTGGTCCCAATGAGGGTGTCGGCAACTTTCTTGATGGCAGAGCCTTTGCCCTTCACGACCAACACTTCTAAGCAATGGTCATGGTCAAGATGGACATGCATACCGGCCATGATCTGGCCTTGAAAATCGTGTTGGATGTGCGTCAGCTTTCTTGTCAGGTCACGCACATGGTGGTCGTACACAAACGTGATGGTTCCGACCGTCTCTTTATTGTCGTCCCACTCCTGCCCGACCAGGTTGTCACGGATCAGATCCCGTAACGCCTCCGAGCGGTTCGTATACTTGCGCTTCTTGATGTGCAGATCGAAATCATCAAGCAGATGATGGTCCAACGACACACCGAATCGAATTAGCTTCTTCATTGCTGCCTCACAGTAGCACGTTTCTACGAAACGTAGCACTCTACGAGACGCAAATCAATACCTAGCAGGATGCTGAAAACGTCCGCCAGTGGCGTTCTCGCGTCGCGCAGAGGCTCAACGTACCGAAGCGTACGCCTCGCCTCTTCGCTCGCTGCGGCCTTGCTGAACGGCCTTTTTGAGCATCCTGCGAAAGAATTCTTCCGTTGTGCCCCATGTGTGGGCCATCTGCGTTCTGGCGTGTCTATCGGCTGGAATCTATGCGTTCAACAGGCTAAGGGCGGGTTCACTAGGACTGTGGGCATTCAGAGAGGACCTTTCAATTCTCTATTTCTCTATGCCTCTCTTTAGGGGAGTGGCCGAGGCTGCCCTTCACTGCGCGTATCGAGCGACCACGGTGTCATCGCGTACGCTTCCTTTGGAAGCTACTCTCCCTCAAAGCGGGGGTGGGCAGGCCGCCTCAGACTGCGCACGTCCAACGAGCACCTTCCGAGCGTGCGCGTTGCGCGAGCACGTGAGGCGGCCTGGCCACTCCCGTACGCTTCTATTCGCCTTGAATCGGAATGTAGAGGGCAGTCCCCTGACGATTGACCAGCAGCAGGGCAAGATCGGATGGCTTGATCGGTTCGGCCAGTCGCTGAAAGGTGGCGAAGTTGGGAAGAGGCTGACGATTGAGTTCCAATACTACGTCGCCCGGCTGGAGACCGGAGGATTCGGCCAGACTGCCTTCTTCAATGTCGGTCACCACCACCCCACTGTTGACAGCCAGATCCATCTGCCGAGCCAAGGGCGCGGTCACATCGTCGAAGACGACGCCGGCGAG
>DASQFV010000220.1:0-6776 GCA_035632975.1 Nitrospiraceae bacterium | reverse complement strand
TACAAAGGCAAATACCAACTGCACGACGGCAATTATGTGTCAGCACAGGTAGAGGTGGTCCATTACTCAGGAACCCCGGATTCAGTCTTAGGCCCACGGGAAACATTTTGGTTGACGCTCAATGGCATCATCAACGATCAGGGGATTTACCCTGTCAGGCCAGATTGTAGGAGAACCAGCTTCACAGATTACGATTGCGTTAAAGAGGCTGGAGAACATAGTTAAAGCGTAGGAACTGCTGCGGCATGCACGAATGTTGCGAGAGCGCCGTAAACGGATGATACGAGATGGGTTCATTTACTGGCGCCGATCGCCCCTGAGGCTTGTGGCAAATCTATGTCTCTTTCGAGGCTCTTTCGGATGATCCGCCATGAGGCGGAAAAGCAAAAGTGCTTGCACCCTCACGGCATCGCGCCGCAGCTAGGGATCTTCCCGGGATGGCGTGCACCCCTAATTCAGGGTAGATTACATCCAGAAAACAGGAGGTGCTATATGCGTATCGGAATAATGGCCATGATCCTCGCGGCAGTTGGATTGAACCTCAGTGTGGTCGGATGCGCCCAGAATGCCTCGGAGAAACGTGCGGTCTCGCCCACGATGGCTGAGCGGCTCAAGCAGGACTCGGTTACGGGCCGGGTGAACGACATCGGAGCCAGGCATGTCTCGATCAAAAACGACGCCGGAGAAACCAGGCGGGTCCGTGTGGACGACCAGACGAAAATGGACCAGGTGGCCATTGGCGATCAGGTGAAGGCTTTCGTCTCCGACGATGGCTACGCCTCTACCATTCAGCGCGTCGTACCATAACTACGCAGACGCCAGGCGTCAGTGGAAGCTCTTGGCTAAGGCGTGAAACTCGTCGCCGATCCTTGATGAGTATGAGGATGGAGAAGCCAGCTTGCCGGCACACCGTCCAACCAGTGAATAAAAACTTTCCTCCAGCGCTTCCTTTGGCTCACTCCAACGATTGACTGACGGCTCACTGGTTTTCCCTTTTGCCGATCAGCGTGGCCAACATGCTTTCCGCTGTGCGCCGGTCAGGAGCGAAGAGGAGAGGATAGTGGCTCTGAGAACGCGCCTTAAACTCATCCTGTTCCCCTGCGGGAATGCTCAATAACACGCCCAAAGACGTGAGATATTCTCCATTACCGCGTGCGATGTCCTGTTCCAGATTCTCGAACGCGACAGCAGCAAACAGACGCGCCTTTTGGCTTTCATGTATGACGCCATCGGCATTGATCCATTCCTCCGGACTCGTGCTCGATGTGAACTTCGCGAACGTGTCGACCGTGGCTTTGGTCGTGTTACAGGCAGAGAGAACGAGCCCGACGCTTGCCAGAACCAATCCACCCACGAGACGCTTCAACGTCATGATGGTCATGAGACACCCCCCTGGTGTTGAACCCCTAGATTACGAGGAGACAGATTTTCTCTCTGTCAAGATTTATCCACGAGAGGTTCGTGATGTCATTCCGGGGTCGTCTTGTAGTTCTCGCTCAGACTCGAACCCTGTTCGAAAGGACCGCGTTGCACAAACCGTATCGCTTCGGCTTAAAATCCCACAACTCCGAACAGCCACAGCGCCAGAACCAGAGTTAGGGGAACTCCAAGTAGCCATAATATGATTGGCATGGCGACCTCCTCATAAATAAAGTGTCGGGTCCGGTCGGCCCGCGGGACCTCGACTTTCCTGACCCGACCATGCGTGCGAATCCTTCAAGGTCCGACCACCACGGTGGCGTAGCCGGATCCCGCTCTGTCGCGCGCCTGTGTCATCGTGATTCCAACTATTGCCCCACCAAGCCCGTCTGGCCGGATTCAAAAGTGGAGTCCGTCGTACCATCTGCGTTGTTATATCGGCGATCAGTCATGTCGGCCATGTCGGCTATTCGAATCGACCGGGCGTGATTCCGATCGTCAACGTTCGCCACGATACGAAATCCTTCACTAATGTTTCCAGTCATCTTGGTTGAGCGGTCGGTATGCAAACGCACTTCCTCTCCGTCCTGCCCCTTAATGAAATAGTGCTTGTCTTCAACGCGTAACACGTCGCCCTCGATTCTGTGGCCGCCCTTCGGCTTGGCGTGCTCGCCCCTCACACCAGCTTGACCTCCTTTCCTTACAGCAGGATCTGCCGGCGATGCCGGCGGACCGGACTGCGCCGTGTTGGTCAGGCCAAGGCACAGCAAGAACCCACATGTCAGGACACAGACGACTTTGGGAATTGAAATCATGAGTGTTTTCCTCGGTTAGGAGTGAACATCATTCGAACCCATTCTACGTGTCTCAGAGAGTCAGCGGGGCTAGGGAGACGCCTAGTATTTGTCGTTTCTGAAACGCGTATGCAGGCTCGGGTTTTCCCTCGTAAGCACGGTGCCGGTGGCGCCATAGACTGAACATGCTTCAGAAAGACTTGCTGGAAAAACTGCGCTGGCCTCGGAGAACGCAGTGGAGGCATCGGGGAAGTCTGAAGCAGAAGGCTCGGCTCCGAAAGGAATCGGGCCTTTATCTTGACGAGACCTAGGTATCTTGGACGGGAGAGATGGCGCTTCGCGTCATACTAGGGAACAACCGAGTCCCATATTCTCTATGGCCACGGTACAACATCAGCAGCAGTCCTTTCTCTATACAGACAGGCGTCGCTATTTCAAAGCTCCTTCCAGAAGGACCTTATGGAGTACGTCGGCATAATTGATGTTCCCCCGCTCAAGTTCGTTCTTCTCTCGATTCTTCAAACCGTCACGCTCTTTGTCGCCGTCTTGCTCGGGCTCAAGCTTGTCGGACGGCGTGTTTTCGGAGAGAAAGGACCGCAGGACCTTGTGATCCTCGTTCTCATCGCAGAAGCCTGCAATTCGGGGTTGAGCCATCAGGAGGCGGGCTATTGGGGTAGCGCCGCTAGTGTGATCAGCATCCTGCTTTTGGGCTGGCTCTGCGAGAGGACAAAATGTATCCGGCGGTTTCTCGAAGGCCGCCCGGTCTTTCTTTACGAGCGCGGTTCCCTCGACAGGACCCTTATGGAGAAGCATATGGTCGATGAAGCAGACCTAGAATTGGCTGCAAGGAATATGGTCTTGCTTCCTATCATGACTTCAACACCATCGTGCTTGAAGGAGATGGCGCCGTAACCGGGGTGGTGCCCCCGCGCGGTCGCAGAACAAACGGGGGAGTCAGAGAGCAACGCTCTTAACCGCAACCGAATTAGGCCCACGCGGTGACCACTGTTCCGCCATTGGGCATTGGTGGGCTAGAACGTGATCGCGGCCAATGGGCCGGCCCGTTGACACCGCCGGGGTAAATTATGGACATGACGTGGGAAAATCTGACGAAGTTGTTTACGTGGGCTGCGAAGCAGGGATCGGATCCTCCTTTAGCAGACACAGCAGGTGAAGCCCTTGTCATTGATGGTGCAATCACGAAGGAGGACCTTGAGCGTTTTTTGGGGTCTCAATCCGACCCGCCAGAGTCTCAAGGAGCCAAATGAGGCCGGCCATCATCACTCCGCCTGTGAGAGCGGCCATCATATCTTTTTGCGCGTCCCACTCATCCCCTTGTGTGCCGAGGTAGGCCGCCCCCATTTCCGGACTAACCGTATGGGCGACCGCTGCTTCGATCACTTCAAATAATCCGCTTTGGGCGAGTATGCCGCTGACCGGCAGATAGTACGACCAGAATCCCTTGAGCCCGGCCAGACGCCTCAGGAGGTCTCGAAATGGATAGACGAGCAGGAATCCGTAGGCGAAGTGGACGAGCCGATCGAATGGATTACGACTGAGTCCCAACGAGTGTTGCAACCAGAAGCCGAACGGGACCTCGGCATAGGTGTAATGGGCACCGATCGCGTGCAATGTCAGGAAGGCGGTGATCAAGACGTACGACACCGCGGAGAACTGGAATCGCCGGTAGGTTGAGAGCAGGATTGCGACGGCGCTCAGCGCCAACAGATTTTCCAGAAACCAATCCCCGCGATCGACGGGGGCGATGGCCATCACAGACCAGAACAGCGTATACCAGACCGCCAGCCCCTGGAGCAGTCGCGGCTTGCTCACAGCACCACCGCCGGAATCGGGATCATCTCACGTGCCGACCAACTCGCTCGGCTGCGAGGTCGAGGCCCATCGCCGCCGCGCGCGCGAGAGGAGCAGCAGAATCACGCAGAGCAACGCCCCACACAGCGCCGCCTCCATATCCTTCTGAGCGTCCCAGACATCTCCCTGCGAGCCGAGATAGATAATGCCTGCTTCCGGATGCACCGCGCGCGCAACCCAGGATTCGATAATTTCCCACAAGCCGCTCAGACCCAGGATCGTCATCACCGGCAGATAATACAACAACCAGCCGCGCGCACGGGCGGCCAGACGAAACAGTTCTTCGACCGGGTAGGTCAGCAAGAATCCGAAACAGAAATGCACCAGCCGATCGTAGTGATTCCGGCCAAGGTGCACGGCGCCTTCAAGCCAGGCCCCGGCCGGCATCTGGGCATAGGTGTAATGCGCCCCGACCGTATGCAGCGTGAGAAACAGCGTAATGAGGAGATAGGAAGTGTGCGACAGCGGCATGAACCGATGCGTCGCTATAAGACTTACGACGAACAACCCCGGCAGCACGCTTGCCAATAACCAGAATTGGCGATCGGCCGGCGCATAGGCCCCCCACATCGATAGCCCGACGTACCAGATCAGCAAGCCGATCAACATCCACTTGTTTCGCTCAATCACGGGACCTCCTTGCTGCGGGGATCGCGAACCGTTCATTCGATGCTTCAATCTACAGGCTCGTCGTGGCCCGTGCAAGCGGCCTGCATCGCCGGTCGAATCGCCCACCACAAAGCGCCGGTCGAAGGACATCCCCAGTTCGTCGTGTGGTCGCGCTCACCACTCGGCAAAGGCCGCAGCGAATAAAAGGCCGGCATACTTTTTCCGCCCCGACTAGGGCATCTCCTAGGTCCCACGCGACGCGTTCCTGTCAGCATGCAGGGCACCCCACGCACCTCAATTCAACCGGAGGTTCTACGCCATGATGCCAATAGAAGAGGCTATCATTGACGCTGCGTAGCAGTGGTCCCTTGAGACGACTGAGGCGTGGTCAGTACGTTTCCCTCATAGTGTACCCGAATGACCGAACTGCGGCGAACGGTTCAACCCGCTTCTTGGCGGCTTCATAGGACACTTTCACGCTAAAACTAGGGGATTATCTAGCTCAGAAAATTCTGCGAGGAGCGCACAGATGTATGTAGACGTGAGAGGCCCCATGGTATCTATTCCACCAAAATCGGCGGTGTCATGTCTTGTGGTTTGTTGCTGTGCCTGAGTCTGTCCAAATAGCACCATCCGACCTGGAGGAACTTGCATGGCCGAATACGAATCACCGACATGCGCCCTTGACCTTCGACACCGATCGAACTGCATAAGCATTGCGAGTGCCAAGCCTGGCCAAGAGATTCAAGTGCTCGTGCGTCCCGAAGACGACGCGACGGCGCAACTGATTGTCGCCACGGGTACCCTCAGCAATGACAGTAAGTCGTTCTCGGTCGTGGTAATGGGAGCAGATGGCGCGCAGCAGACCCACGACTTGTGCTACAGGGATCTCCTGAAGGCCCTCTCGGACGTTGACTACGGGACCACGCCCCAGTCGTGATTCGCCCACCCCGACGGGAGAGGGTGCCCCCGGCATAGCCGAGGATCAGCGCTCCACCCCGAACGCCCACGGGTGGCGTGCGGCACGCACGCGTGGATCAAGGGGCTTCCTGAGTCGGTGCACCCCATGTCAAGGAGAGCATGTTGTCAATCAATCAATGTTGAGCGAGTGATCGCACTTCATTAAGAACAAAAGGAGTAGTCCGATGCGAATTGCCCAGGTTGCACCCTTGTGGGAAAGTGTTCCACCGAAACTCTATGGAGGGACGGAACGGATCGTGTCCTACCTAACCGAAGAACTGGTTCGGCTCGGTCACGACGTGACCCTGTTCGCGAGCGGCGATTCGGTCACAACCGCTCGTCTAGAATCGGTCTGCAATCATGCGCTCCGTCTGAACAAGGGGATCTTCAACCGCGATGCGCCTATGATGATGCAGATGGAGCAGGGATTGGGAAAACCCAGGGACTTCGACATCATTCACTCCCATCTGGATTTCATGGGCTTTCCTTTCGCGCGGCGGAATCCGACCCCGACGGTGGCCACGTTCCATGGTCGGCTTGACCTCCCAGAACTGCAGCCGGTATTTCGTGAGTATAGAGAGTTGCCGATTGTGTCGATTTCGGATGCCCAGCGGAAACCTGTCTCCTGGGCAAATTGGCAGGCCACCGTCTACCATGGTTTGCCTAGGAATCTGTATGGCTTTCATCCGAAACCTGAAGCCTATCTGGCATTCCTAGGGCGTTTTGCCGCCGAGAAGCGACCGGATCATGCCATTGAGATCGCCAAACGGGTAGGGATTCCCTTGCGGATTGCTGCGAAGGTCGATCCGGCAGATCAGGAATACTTTCACGCCGAAATCGAGCCGCTGCTCGCTGATCCATTAGTCGAGTATATCGGTGAGATCACTGATGCCGAGAAGGATGAGTTTCTGGGTAATGCCACGGCGTTAGTCTGCCCTTATGACTGGCCAGAACCCTTCGGCCTTGTGTTGATCGAAGCGCTCGCCTGCGGAACGCCTGTGGTGGCCTATCGGCGTGGGTCCATACCTGAAATCATTGAGGACGGCGTCACCGGATTCGTCTGCGAGGGACTCGACGAGATGACGGCGGCCATCCAACGTATTCCTGAAATCGACCGTGGAC
>DASQFV010000219.1:0-18312 GCA_035632975.1 Nitrospiraceae bacterium | reverse complement strand
GTCCTCCATGTCTACCGGGACGAGCAAGTGCTTGGCATTCTTCCGTTCTTCCATTCCTTCGGCTATTTCGTCTTCTGGTTCGTTATGTTCAACAACGCGGGCATCGTCTTTCATCCTTCCCCGCTCGACGTCGCCGCTATCGGCGAACTCGTGCACCGCTACCGCATTACGTTTCTTGTGACAACGCCGACCTTCCTCCAACTGTATCAGCGCCGTTGCTCCCCGGAGCAATTCAGCTCGCTGCGCGTGGTCCTGACCGGCGCCGAGAAGCTTCCCTCCCGGCTCGCGCAGGCATTTGAAGATCGGTTCGGCATCGGACCGATCGAGGGCTACGGCGTCACCGAATGTGCTCCCGTCGTCGCCGTCAATTGTCCGGACTTCCGAGCCGCCGGATACTACCAACCGGCCTCACGGCGGGGAACTGTCGGCCAGCCGCTGCCCGGTGTGTCTGTGCAAATCGTCGATCCCGACAGCTTCGCCCCATTGCCACCCGACACTCCAGGCATGTTGTTGGTCAGAGGCCCCAACGTCATGCAGGGGTACCTGGGGCGTGCGGATCTGACGGCCAACGCCATGCGCGATGGCTGGTACATTACGGGCGACATCGCGACGTTGGATGAAGACGGGTTCTTGACGATCACCGATCGGCTTTCGCGATTCTCGAAGATCGGCGGTGAAATGGTCCCGCACGGCCGCGTGGAAGAAGCGTTGCAGCTGGCCGCCGGAGCCGACTCACAAATCTTTGCCGTCACCGGCATTCCCGACGAACGCAAAGGCGAGCAACTCGCGGTCCTTCACACCCTGGATGAGTCGCAGATTCCTGGTATCGTGGCCAAGCTCACAGCAAACGGCCTACCGAACCTATATATTCCACCGCGCACTAATTTCATCAGAGTCGACGCCCTGCCGCTGCTGGGCAGTGGGAAAATGGATCTGCGGAGCCTGAAGCGCATTGCGCTGGAGCGACTTCAGGGAAGTGCTGAGTCCTGAGTGCTGGGTGCTGAGTTATCGGAAAGCTGAGAGCTGACCGCTCTTCATGCCTGACAATTGACCAATGACCATTGACATATGACCGAGAAATCGCTCATCGACTGCCACGTGCATCTGGCCGCGCTGCCGGACGGCGACAACGGCTGTTACATCTCGCCGAAGATGCTCAAGAGTACGCTGTTTCGCTTCCTCTTGTGGAAACACCAACTGTCTCCGTCGAACCCACGGGAAGCGAACCGGAAATATCTCGACGATCTGCTCACCGAATTGCGCGCGTCACGTCACGTCCAGAAAGCCGTGATCCTCGGTATGGACGGGGTCTACGACCAGAATGGCCGGCTCAATCAAGCAGACACGGATTTCCTGATCAGCAACGACTATGTTCTCAAGACCACGAGGGCCTACCCGAATGAATTCCTCGCGGGCGTCTCGATCAATCCGCAGCGACGGGACGCAGTCGAAGAAGTCCATCGTTGCGCCGATGCCGGAGCCGCATTGGTGAAGGTCCTCCCAAACGCGCAGCAGTTCGACCCGGCTGATACGCGCTACAAAGCGTTCTACCGAACCCTCGCCGAGCGGAAGCTGCCGTTCCTGAGTCACGTCGGCTACGAGTTCAGCCTCATCGGGAAAGACCAGTCCCTCGGCGACCCTAATCGACTCCGCCTCGCGCTGGATGAAGGCGCAACGGTCATCGCCGCCCACGCCTGCAGCTACGGGTTGATGCTGCACGAGAAATTCCTGCCGACCTTCCACACATTTGCCAGGAATTACCAGAACTTCTATGCCGACATTTCCGCCCTCACCCTGCCCAATCGGTTCCGGATGCTCCTGCATCTTCGCCAGCACCCCGAGGTGCATGAACGCCTCCTCTTCGGCACCGACTATCCCCTGTCCGTGTTCCACGTCGCCGCCTGGGGCCGCGTGGCCTTCGGCACGCTGCGCAAGATGATTCAGACAAAAAACCGCTTCGATCGGCAAGTCGAGGTCTGCAACGGGCTGAAGGTCGGCTTCCGCTCGCTCGGGGACTTGCTCCCTCATACAACGGCAAAGACGACGCCCTAGAGCGACCTATCTATGGATCAAGACGCGATTCTCAAATCTCTCCGCGAAAGGATTCTGGCCTTCGCGACATTACGAGTATCGAGGGCACAAGCCGAGGATTTGACTCAAGAGGTGCTGGTGGTCCTCCATGAGAAATACCCAAATGTTGCGGATCTGACCGAACTGGTTCCTCTGGCCTTTCAAGTCTTGCGATTCAAGATGCTGGACGCCCATCGCAAGTCGCTCAGACGAGGCGAGTACAATCAGGAATCAGTTGATGACCTTCCGCTCGCCGATCCCGGCGACGACCCGGCGACGCAACTCGACCAGAAACAGCGAGTAGACCGGTTGCTGTTCGCCATCGCTCGGCTAGGCGAACGCTGCCGTAAGCTCTTCAAGTGGAAACTCGAAGGGAAAAATTTTCCCGAGATCCAAAAGATCATGGGACAAACCTCGATCAATACGATCTACACATGGGACCTGCGATGCCGAAAGCAGTTACTCAGCCTAATGGGAGGCTCTTGGGAATGAAGGTGGGAGCGATAGGCAGACTGGCCCTTTGCTCGCAGAACGCGCACGATAAGACTGTGCTCGTTCGATGCGCGTAGTAGGCCGAATCTCCCTGCCTCCCCGGGTGGAAGGATGCAAACGAGAAAGAACGATGTCTGAACACGACCTCGAAAAACTGCTGGGCGGATTCGCAGCCGATACGCTGACACCGGAGGAAAAGCAGACGCTCTATACCGCCGCGCTGCAAGACCAACAGCTGTTCAATGCGCTGGCCGATGAGCAGGCCTTGAAAGAGTTGGTCGCCGATCCAGACGTACGCCGCAGACTCCTCGCTTCGTTGGAGCAGAAGAGCGCCACAGGCGCCGGCGGTTCTCTGTCATGGCTGGAGTGGTTCCGCCGTCCAGCAGGCCTCGCTTTCGCCGGCGGCCTTGCGGCAGCTGCCCTCGCAGTGGTGCTGGGCATCAGGATTTATCAGGACAGCCTTAGGCAGGCGGCACAATCGGTCGCAACCGAAGAGGCAAAGCCAGCATCTCAACCGGCAACGCCTCAAGCCATTGAGCCGCAGGCGAAAGCTAAAGAGAGCGTAGCTCCAGCGATCGACCTCCCGAAGAAAGACACGTTGATCGACAAGCCGGTCAAGCCAGAACGGTCCGCGCAGCCTCCATCGAAGAAAGAACGAGCCTCCGATGTAGCCCGAGACAGTCTGAAACAGCGACGTGAGCATGACGAACCCCGCAGGGAAGCCGAAGCGCCCGTCGCTGCCACCGGCACGCCGGCACTTAGCGCTCGTGTTCTATTCTATGGGGGAGAGCCAGGCCGAGCTGATACGCGATCGTCGGCCAAAGAGCAAGAGCAGGCCATGAAGCTCCTAGCCGAGTCGGCACCACAAGCAAACCGGCTTGAACGACCACTGGAAGGGCTTTCGCAACTGGGCAAAGCAGCGGGCACGGTCGACCAACTCACCCCACTAGGACTCCGCTACAGCTTTATTGTTCGTGGAACAGGTGGGCAGGAGCGAGAAGTGGATGCGGCGACGGCGTCGAAGAGTATACAGCCGATATTTCTCACTGTGGAAGCCAATCAGGGCGCTTATCTGCAAGTCTGGAAAACGGTTGGTTCCTCAACACCGCAACTGCTATGGCCCGAGAAAGAAACCGGTCAAATCTCTCTGAAGATTACCGCTGGTCAACGGGAACACATTCCTCTGCCGATGGAGAGGAGGCCCGTCACCTTCACGACTCGTCTCTCCCGAGCACCATTCGGCCCCATCACCAGAGAAGAAGCCGCCACGTTCGACCGGCTCTCTCCCAATCAACTCCAAGAATCTTTCACGCCAAGCGGAGCAGCCGGCTCACATGAACGCGCCACCTACGTCGTCAACCAAGATCCATCCACAACCGCTCAGATCGCCGTCGCTATGACCCTCGGCCGGTAGCCACAACTGTACGCCCTCAACAAAGCCCGATCCGCCTTCGTGGCCCCTTCGGCTATGAAGGCCTGAAGCTGAGGGGAATGCTGAAGGTCAACACGTGCGGGTGGATCACATTACTCCCCACACGCTTTTATCTTCCGCTCCTCTAAGGCCGCAAGAGATTCTTTTTTAATGGCAATTTTATCCGCCTTCTCGCCCTCAGGGGTGGTACGGTCCACGTCTAGTGATTCTGCATATAAACGGGCGGCTTCAACACACGCCTTACTAGGCGGCGTGCTTTTGTCGCATGCCGCGACAAAGACTGCGCAAGCTAGAGCAGCGGTAATAGGTATAACAAACCGTGTGGTCATTGTGTACATCCTCCAATTTTAGACGCCCAACCACTGTGTATATCGACGGCCATAATACGCAAAACCGGCCCGAAAATTCCAGTGTGATTGTCGTGTCGGTTCAAAGACTTCTAACAGGCTGCGGAAAAGCCATTGTGGCACGGTGGAAAACTCAATGGCCCGCACGCCTAAGGCACAGGAGAACACCGCGCAGGATGCTCAAAATTGCCGTCCAGCAAGGCCGTCAAAGTGGGCTCCAACTCATCGAACGGACTCACCCTGATTGGCAACCTTAGCCCAACCGGCGGCATTGCGCCGGCGCTAGAGCAATACCGTGCGCAGAGGCATTTCCGATTGAAACGTGAGGTTGCGAGACAGAGTGCGTGCAATGCCCCTTCGGCCTAACGATGCCGACGCAGATCATCCTCGACCACTGGAATCCATTAATAGTGAAGTGGCGCTTCGAAATACACTGCTATGGCCCGCGAGGCTATCCGCGCTACAAGGCCGGCCGACCCTATCGCGTACCCGGCCGCAGTTCAGGCATGGTGTATGTGGACGATGATGTGGAGCGCGAGGCGAGAGGCGAATGAGACTGGCTCGCCAAATGTGCGATTGCAAGACCTGAGGTGACCCCAACTCCCAACTCCTGATCATCCATCTTCCATTTTTCATCTCCCTTGAGGGCGGGGTAGGTGGTCTCCCACTGCGCGTGTTGGGCTATGACTTAACTCTTCACCTGCATTCAGCGAGGTGGCTGGTGCGGTCTCCACTGCGCGCATCGAGCGACCACCGCTTTATCGTGGGGGCTCTGCGAGCACAGAGAGCATACCAGCTACCCCGCCACCCTCTTCCCAGACCGCGCGTCGCATGAGCAAAGGAGGCCACCTAGTCTGCCCACTCAGCTCATTACTGCTTTATTAAGGGTGGCTGACTTCCGACCAGGCCACCCATCTCACCCTTCCGAGGTCGTGCGTTCCCCGTGGACAAGCAGATTGCCTTTCTCAATCCTTTCCCACCTTTCCTAGGGGAGGGGGTAGCCAGATTGTCCTTTACTGCGCGCATCGGACGAGCACAGTTTTATCGTGCGCGTTCTGCGAGCAAGAAGGACGGTCTGGCTGCTCCCCTCCACCCCTTCCAATCTCACTCCGTGACTTGATCCTGCCACTGGTTCTGTTCTACAGTAAGAGCCATTAGCTTGGCCACGTTCCCTGCTCACACATTTCACTATTCAGGAGGTAGCCATGTCACGACCAAGACACACCCTGAGCTTTCTCTCTTCTGTTGCAGCGCTTACCCTCGCATTGTCTGGTTGCAGTATCACCGAGACAATCAATGATATTCTCTCCTCAACAACTCCGGGTGATTGGTTTACCGGCGATGGGCTCCTGAAAGGAGACCAGAAGGTGAACGCGTTCGTGGCGTTCAATTTCGAGAATCTCAAACAGGACATGGCGCGAGGCCATGGAGAATACCTCACCTCCCTGAGCACCTTGTTAGGGATTCAGCAGGATCGCCGGGGAGCGTTCTTCGCCTATGCGCAGTCCCGTTACCCGTTCGTGAATACAAACGGAAGTGGACCCCCGGACCTTGTCGCATTATTTGCGCAAGACCGGCCTTCGCACAACATTAATCCACAGTAGCTGTTCGCACAGCCTGGGTGGGAAGCTCACGACGCTTCCCGCCTCGCAGGATGCTGAAAAAGCCCACCAGCTTCGTTCTCGCCTCGAAAGCATCCTCGACGTAGCCCAGAGGCTATGCCTCCGGAGCTTAGTCCATCTCCGCGCATCGGTCTCGCGACGCGGCTCAGCGATTTCGCCACGAACCGTCATGAATAATGCGGGCGAACCTGATTGGCCCGTCCGCTCCACTCAATCTGCTCGTTCGGTCTGTCCGCAGCCTCCCGCCCCAAAACAGCTCGCACCACCGCCCCATCCCGAAACACCACGAAGTTCGACGGCACCGCGGGCACGCGCGGACCCGGCAAGATGACTCCTGCGAGATTCAATGGATCGCTGGCAGACAGTTTGATGTCGTGAGTGGCAGCACCCGACTCGCTCCGTTTTCTCACCGCCCGCAACGATTCGACAGCTTCCGGCAACGCGAATTGCTCCCCTGTAAAGCCGGTCACAAACCTCCCCCCACGGATCTCGCCTTGCAACTCCATCCGACGGTACTGCATCAGCAAATCGCGCCAGGACAAAGCCAGCGCTTCCCGCCCCAACAAGTCGCGGAACACCACGCCGTACCGACGCAACATCTGGCGCGCGACGGGCTCGATCGAGCGTGAGGCGTGAGATGTAAGGCGTGAGGTGACTAACGTCGCGGGCTCAAAGCTGATCGCTGATGGCTGCTGGCCAGCAGCCTGTCTGAGCAACGCCCACCGCCCGGCAGAGTGACGAGGCCGGCGAGACCGCTCCCGTCCTTCCGCACGGCGGCGACGCGGGTCCATGAGGGCACGGAGATTGTCGAAACCGTCGGCCGTGACCAAGCCGGCGGCCACGAGTTCCCAGAGTCCTTCTTCCACTTCCGTCGGAAGATGGTTGGTCATCCGCACAAGGTCGGCAAAGAAGCTCGCACCTCGCTCGTGCAAGGTCCGACGCAGATCTTGCGCCACGGAGCTCAACTGGGCAAACGGGTCAGGCCCACGTGATGCGACATCATCGTGGAAGACATCCCTCAACCACTCGCTCTCTTCACGTGGGAAGATGCCAATTGGCGCCACACTGGTTGGGATGATGCGACGTCGTTCAAGATCGCCAGCGTGCCCAAGTCGTGGATGAGGAGACAGCCTGCCCCAGCTGACTGCCCCGCTCAAACAGAGCCGGTCCAAAATCTCCGGCTCATACTTCGCCAGCCTCGTCCGGAGCAGATGCGGTTCCCAGGCCGAGGCTGCAGCTTCGAAGCCGGCCAACTGAGCAATAACGTCCAAGAGACCGGCCTCGCCATGGAGACGCGACCCAGGGGAGACATGCTGCCATTGAAATAAAAATCGCATGAACTCGGCCGCGGTCACTGGCTCAACTTCTTGTCGCAGTCTGCCGATGGTCAGACGATGAATGCGCGCGAGCAGCCTGCGGTGACACCATTCGGGCGCTCCAACGTCCGACAGTTCTGAGTGCGGAGTCCTGAATGCTGAGTGAGGTCGAAACTGGCCGCGGAGAACTTGCCCGGATGCTTCGAGGCGTTGCAGGGAGTGAGAAACCACATCAACCGGACAATGCAATCGCAGTGCGAGATCAAGCGCTGTCGTCGGACCGATGCTTTCCATCCAACCGAGCACCGCAACATCGATGGCGGCTTCATCTCCAGACGCAAACATCGATTCCACCCGGGCCCGATGCTCCGTCGCCACCCATCCTCTTATTTCTTGCGTCTCACCCCTCACCCCTAACCCCTCACCCCTCACGTTGAGTTCAACCGCGCGCCCCTCGCGGATCAAAGGCGGCAGGTGGATCGCCCAGTCTTGCACCTCCTCGACTGGCAGCCAGAGTAACGTGAGCAACGCGTCGTGCAATTCATCCGGATCGCGCACGACGGGCCAGGACTCCCGTTGTACCTCTTCAATCGCTGCCGGGTCCAAGGCTCCAATCCCGCCGGCCAACTGAGCCGGAAGCGTGCGCCGCATCTCCACCGCCCGCGCCCGCCGCTCTTCCAACGGCGCATCGTCGAGAAACGCATAGGGGTTGGCATTTAAGATCTCGTGCGAGAACGGAGACGGCATCGGCGTATCGACCGCCACACAGCGAATCGCCCCCGCTTCAATTTGCTTGAGGAGCGCAGTCAACCCGTCGAGATCCATGGCCTCAGTGAAACAGTCCCGCAAGGTCTCGTTCACGAGCGGATGATCCGGGATCCGGCGAGTCCGCTCGCCGACAATATTGTCCTGACAGGCCATCGCATCAGGGAAAACGGCGCCAAGAAGATCCTCCGCTTTCATCCGTTGAATCTGCGGAGGAACCTTTTTCCCGTGGGAGAAACGCAGCAAGACCAACGAACGGCTGACATTCCAGCGCCAGCGCGTCATAAACATCGGTGCCTGGAGCACGGCGGGAAGCAAGACCTCGCGAAGCGTATGGCTCTGCAGGAACCCGAACACCGCCTCGAGCGGGAAGCTGTGCTTCTCGCCAAGCGAGATGACGATCCCGTTGTCAGTCGCCGCAGCTTGCAATTCAAAATCGAAGGTTACGCAGAACCGCTTCCGTAAGGCGAGGCCCCATGCCCGGTTGATCCGGCCCCCGAATGGCGTATGCAATACCAACTGCATCCCGCCGCTTTCATCGAAGAACCGCTCCGCGACGATCGTCTGCTGGGTCGGCACGGTTCCAAGCACAGCCTTGCCGGCCAGCACATACTCGATAGCCTGCTGTGCTCCTCGCTGATCCAGGGCGCACTCTTGTTGGAGCCAGCGAAGTGCTGAGTGCTGGGTGCTGAGTGAATCACCGGAAGATAGCAGATCATCGAGATCGCCCCGAAGGCGGGCCACCTCAGCTGAAAGCTCTGCCGTCCTCGACGGCGCCTCGCCACGCCAGAAGGGAATGTTAGGCGGTGCTCCATGGGCGTCTTCCACCCGCACCTTGCCCATCTCCACGCCCTTGATCCGCCAGGATGTATTGCCCAGCAACATGATGTCCCCGGCCAAACACTCCACCGCAAAGTCTTCATCGACCGATCCCACGACCGCGCCTTCAGGCTCCGCGATTACGGCATAGTTCGCTGTGTCCGGGATGGCCCCGCCGGACGTGATTGCCGCCAGTCGCGCCCCTCTTCGGCCTTTCACCCGGCGATTGATCCGATCGTGGAACAGATAGGCCAGGCCGCGCCCGCGATTGGTCGCAATCCCGTCTGCCAACATCCGCAGCACCTGATCGAACTCCGAGCGCGCCAAGGCCCGATAGGGATCGGCCCGTCGGCAGAGATTGAACAAGTCGTCTTCCTGCCACGTCTGCGACGCCGCTGTTGCCACCAACTGTTGCGCCAAAATATCGAGCGGAGCCGGTGGCACGGCAATGCGATCCAAGACTCCTGTCCGAATCGCACGCATCAGCGCCGCACATTCGAGCAAGTCGTCCCTCGTTATGGCAAAGAGACGGCCTTTGGGAATGGCCTTGACCCAATGACCGGCCCGGCCAACCCGCTGCAGACAGGTGGCGATCGCACGGGGTGAGCCAATCTGACAGACAAGATCCACGGCGCCGATATCGATGCCGAGTTCCAGCGAGGCCGTGGCGACGACGACGCGCGTCTTGCCGCTCTTGAGCCGTTCTTCCGCCGACAAGCGAATCTGGCGCGAGAGGCTGCCATGGTGCGCCGCAACCACGTCGGCGCCTAAATCCCGTAGCCGTTCTTCCAGAGAGTGCGACACTCGCTCGGCGAGGCGCCTCGTATTGACGAAGACCAAGGTCGAGCGATGTTGCCGGACCAATTCGGCGACGCGATCATAGACATCGGCCCAAATCGCGTTCGTGGCCACGGCGCTCAATTCGTCCTTCGGCACTTCCACAGCCAGATCCATCTCACGCTTGTGCCCCACGTCGATAATGGTGCATGGGGACGTAAGGGGTGAGGGGTGAGGGGTAAGGGGTACCGGATCGCGGTTCCCGACGAGGAACTGCGCAACCGCTTCGATCGGCCGTTGTGTCGCGGAGAGCCCGATGCGTTGAGGCGTTGTGAGGGTCAGCGCTTCCAATCGCTCCAACGACAGGGCCAGGTGGGCGCCGCGTTTATTCGGCGCAACGGCGTGGATTTCATCAACGATGACGGTCCGGACTGTCTGCAGTAGTCTGCGACTCTTCTCTGCCGTCAATAAAATAAACAACGACTCCGGCGTCGTTACGAGAATGTGGGGTGGCCGTTTGAGCATCTGCTGGCGCTCCGTCATCGGCGTGTCGCCAGTGCGAACCAATACACGGAGTTCCGGCATCAAGAGCCCGGCTGACAACGCTGCGTTCCCGATTTCAGCCAGTGGTTGCTGCAAGTTTTTCTGTATGTCGTTGCTGAGCGCTTTAAGCGGCGAGACGTAAAGCACCTGCGTATGGTCATCGAGTTCACGCGCAAGGGCTTGTTTGAAGAGGTGATCGATGCAGGAGAGAAAGGCGGCGAACGTCTTGCCGGAGCCGGTCGGCGCAGCAATCAGAACATCAGCCCCCGACTGAATGGCAGGCCAAGCCTGCACCTGGACATCGGTGGGTGTGCCGACATTCGAGCGAAACCACTCAGCGATGAGGGGGTGAAAGAGCGTGAGCGGCATCCGGGGATGCTAGGATGCCGGCGGAGGCGAGTCAAGGCCCCGTGATGGCAAACGACAACTACACTCAACAACCAATCAGTCGCTTCTGGGTTACCTTACTGCAAAATTGGCAACATCCTCTCCAACAACGAGCGGGCTGTTCAGTTTGGTGCTTGAACCAGGAGACGAAAACGAAGTCCGGTACAGTTCTATAGCTGGAATGTCCTGATTGGCACGGTAGATCGCGCTGCTACTATCGGGAGCCACGGCGTAGGTCGAGACGTTTTGTCCGATAACCAGTGCAGGATTGAGTCTGACTGAACCAGGAATGCCGAACTCTACCTGGTAGATTTCTTTGACGCCATCGGTATTTTGATCGGCCCTGTAGACGACTCCTGTGCTATTCGGGAACAAGACAAAATCCACCACATTCTTGGGCGCGATGAAGGGCGGATTCAGTTGAGAGTTCACGCCTGGGAACAGCGTTTGGAACAACTCAAACACACTATCTGTCGTTTGATCGGCAATATAGACGACCCCGCTGCTGTCTGGAATGACGCTAAAAAAGGTTACATTTCTGCCTGGAACAAGATCGGGATTGAGTTTTTTGTTGCTTGTCGGTCCCACCACAATCACAGTACGGTACAGTTCAAAGACCTCATCAATATCCTGATCGGCTCGATATACCACAGAGAGCCCGTCTGGTGTGACGGCAAAATCTTTCACGTTTCCACTCGCCACCAGCACGCCGTTGAGTACGTTCCTGCCGCCACCTCCGGCCGGGACAATAAACAACTGGTTCTTCGAGACAAGGGGCTGATTGGCGATATAGACGACGTTCGCGCTGTCAGGAGTTACGGCAAACGCACCCACGTTCTGCGTAAACACCAGGGGAGGGAGAACAAGTCTATCGTTTATTAACGGAGCCGTCGCAAACAGCACACGATACAGTTCACTCACACCATCTGTGTTTTGATCGGCACGATAAATCACCCCAGTACTGTTCGGCAGGACCACAAAGGTTTCGACGTCTTGCCCGGGCACGTAGAGGGGGTTGAGCTTCGAATTCACCCCACCAGCCAGTACTGTACGGTACAGCTCAAAGGTATCCTGGATGGTTTGATCGGCAAGATACACGACAGCACTGTTGTCAGGCGTGACGGCAAACTCGACCACATTTTGACCGAAAACAAACACTGGGTTCAGCTTAGTACTGACTCCCGGTGTCGCTAAGATCACACGGTAGAGTTCGAAGACGTTATCCTGGTCTTGATCAGCTATATAAATCACCGCGCTTGCGTCCGGCGTCAACGCAAATCTGGTGACGGTGCGTCCAAGGCCCAGCGGAGGATTGAGTTTTGTTCCCGAAGTTGCCAAATATAATTCAAAGACTCCAATGTTATCTTGATCTGCGAGATAGACCACTGTTCCGCTTCCAGACATCCCACTGCCCCCGCTCCCACTGCCCCCGCTCCCACTGACCCCGCTCCCTGAGCAGCTTAAGAGTCCGACCCCAAGGGCAATGATCGACAACACAGACGCAATCGATTTCATAGGGGGCATTCTCCTACGCATTTCTCTTCTGCAAAACACTTGTACCAGCTTACGCAACTGTGAAAAGATTGCCCATCCCACGGATGGGGGGTATTGAGTGACTCGACAGCCGACATCACCACTGGTTGTGCTGGGATCTGGCTACACCGGACGCGTGTTGCACGGAAAGGGAACCTCGGAGGGGCGGACTGTCCATGCAACCAGCAGGAATCCCCTGAGCAATCTCGCAGGCATTCCTTCGGAACAGCGCATGATGTTCTATTTGGAACAGCCCTCGACCTGGCTGAACATTCCTATGGTCGCCGATCTCATCTGGTGCTTTCCCGCAACTCCGCTCGCCCAGGTCCAGGCCTTTGCCAAGACTCTTGGGGCAATGCCCCGCCGTTTCGTCGTGCTCGGAAGCACCTCCGCCTACGACGTAGGTCACTCACAAGAGTACCCGCCTGCCTGGATCGATGAGTCCGCCCACATCGATCTCAGCAAACCCCGCGTGCAGGGGGAAGAATATTTGCGGAAGGAACATGGTGCGATCGTGCTGCGCGTGGCAGGTATCTACGGACCAGGGCGGAGCCCGCTGGATTGGATCAGGCAGGGTCGCGTCGGCCCATCACGCAAGTATGTGAACCTCATTCACGTGGAGGATTTGGCCGCTATTTGTCTGGTTGTGTTGGAGCAAGGGAAGCCCGGCGAGGCCTACAACGTCAGCGACGGCCAACCTTACATTTGGAATGAGATCTGCGCAACTGCGCAGGAGCGATGGGGTGTGACAGCGGGAGCAGCACAAGTAGACCACTCACCAGGAAAGCGAATCAGCAACGCCAAGCTTCGTTCTGAATTGGATTATCGGTTTCGGCATTCCGATTTGTACGAAGCACTCGATCTCATTGAATCAACAAGTTCAAAGTCGTAAGCAGGCTTGGCAAAACGGTCATCCAACAAGGCCGCAGGCGAGTCAAAACAGGAGGCGTACCCTTCCTCACCCGCCCTCCCCCGAGCTGCCAAGACAGCTCGTTTCCCGAGTGGGGTACGTTGAGGATTGTGGCGAACCGAGAACGACGTTGGAAACCAGTTTCACCGTCCGACTACCGGAGGAGGGCCATCACCGCCAGACAGACGAGGAGATTATTGATGGCGTGGGCCAGGATGCCCGGCAGCAGGCTCCCGGTTTTTTCATACATCCAAGCCCAGAGGACGCCACTCCACAGGACGCTGGCGAAGCCGACCAATCCATAGCCATGGGCGATGGCGAAGATGCTCGCGCTGATCAGCGCGGCCGGCAGGAACCGGAACTTTCGGCGCAGGATGGCGAACAGGAGCCCGCGAAACGCGAGTTCCTCAAACACCGGCGCAAAGATCACGTATTCGACTAAACTTATCGCCGCCAAGGAGGGCGGGGCCCAGACGAGATCTGCGTCGAACCATTCGGCCCAGTGACTCGACAGATGGAAAGGCTCCGACAAGCGATCCATCACCCACTCGCCCCACAAACCGGCTGCCACCACGGCCAATACCACAGTGACCAGACGACCGGCACGGGCCCATCCGATTTCCAGTCCAAATCCTTCATCGAACGTCATGCCGGACGGCCGGAAGAGATGACGGTAGGCCAAGAGGAGTAATGGCATGTTCGTCATCGGAATGGCCAACGCCCGGAGCGAGACATTATCGGGTGGCGCATAGATCAAAAACAGCGCCGTGAGCATCGCCCCGATTGCGCCGCCTCGCAGCAACACCGCCGCGCCGACGCCGCCTGGCCACGGCGGCGGCACGCCCGGTTCATGAAGCCTGACGAAGCTAGAAGGTTCGTTCCGTCTGAACCAGAGCAACAGGCACACCACGGTGCCGACGGCCATCGCTCCGAGCTCAACGAACGTCAAGCGTTGCGACCGGACGAACCGGCGGTCGACACGCACCGCGGCCTGTTCCTGAATCCTGGCCACGAACGCGGCATCGTTGACACGGCGTGCCAGGCGTTCAGCCAAGCGATCGTAGAACCAGCCGGCCGTCAACACCTCTGCCACCTCTGCTTGCCATAGGACATACCTGTCCGCGTCATGGACCGGTCCTTCGCCATAGGCGGCCACCACCAGATCGGCAAACTGAGGAAGCGGGTCTTCTGCACCGGCCCACTCATGCGCGGAGAGGAGCGCCTGCGAGACATGACCGGACTCGGCTTGGAGAACTGCCAACTGAAGCGGCACCAACGGGTCATCAGAGATCGCCACCAGTTCTTGATACCATTCAATCTCATGTGCCCGTTCAGCCTCGTTGTCGCCGGAGGCCCAGGCCAAGAGCCGCTGTTCCCACTGGGGCGCACGATTGAGTCCTTCCTGCACATCCCTGGTCCGGCTGACCATCAGACTGAGCGCTCGCTCGGGCGACTCGATCCGCTCCAACTTGGATGATGAGGTTGACAACCACACACCCGACGCCAGCGCGACTATGAGGAAGAGAGCAGACAACAGCGTGACTGTGGGCGAGAACCGCCCAGAATAGACCCCGATCGTAGGCGGCGCGTCGGTGGCTCGCCACCAGGACCGAGACCCATGCGGTTCATTGAGAGAGAGCGTGGCAGGTTCCATAATCCTTGAAACTATATCATGCTGTTTTTCTCTCTCGAAACCCCTCGGAGTGACTAGGTGACGAAAGAAACCGTTCAGAATACCCGTGGCCGAAGGCGAACACACTCCGCTATACTGCGTAGCATTCTCTCATTTCTGGAGTGATATGCCAGTTCAGAACTTTCTTCCCCCACGCCGACTGCTTCTTGGTCCAGGGCCGAGCATGGTGCATCCGCGAGTCCTACGTGCCCTCTCAACTCCTCTGCTCGGCCATTTGGACCCAGCCTTTCTTGCGCTTATGGACGATATCCAAGCCCTGTTGCGCTTCGTCTTTCAGACCAAGAACCGCTTCACCATCGCGGTCTCCGGCACCGGCTCAGCCGGCATGGAGGCTTCGATGGTGAATATCGTTGAGCCGGGCGATGTGGTGATCGTCGGGGTCAATGGCGTGTTTGGCACGAGATGGGCCACCATCGTCGAACGCTGCGGCGGTAAAGCGATTCGCGTGGAAGCCCCGTTGGGACAAATCATAGAGCCAGAGGCCATAGAACAGGCGTTGCGCCGATCCGGCCCGGTGAAAGCCGTGGCCATCGTGCATGCCGAAACCTCGACCGGCGTCTGGCAGCCGCTTGAGCCGATCGCCCGCCTCTGCCGCGACTATGACACGCTCTTCCTCGTTGATACCGTGACCTCGCTGGGAGGCGCACCGGTCGAGATCGATCGTTGGGACATCGATGTCTGCTATAGCGGCACGCAGAAATGTCTAAGCTGTCCGCCCGGGTTGTCTCCCTTCACCCTCAGCGACCGTGCGTTGGCCACCATCAAAGCCCGGCGCACCCCGTGCCAGAGTTGGTACTTGGATATGGCCTTGATCGCGGACTACTGGGCCGAAGGCACCAGAGCCTACCACCACACGGCTCCGATCTCGATGCTCTATGCCCTGCGGGAAGCGTTGCGACTCGTCGAAGAAGAGGGATTGCCGGCCCGCTTCGTTCGCCATCAGCATAATAGCGAGGCCTTGGTCGCGGGCTTGACCGAACTCGGGCTTCCTCCCCTTCCCCAGGCGGGACATCGACTCCCAATGTTGACCTGTGTCACGGTCCCTGCTTATATTCCTGAAGCCGAGATACGGACGAACTTGCTCTCAACCTATGGCATTGAAATCGGCGGTGGGCTCGGCCCACTCAAGGGGAAGGTCTGGCGCATCGGCTTGATGGGCGAATCATCGACCGAGGCTCACGTCTTGACCTTACTCAATGCGCTGGAAGAAATGTTTATCCGCGGCGGATGGCTTTCCACTGCCGGAGTGGCACTCCAGGCTGCCGCACGGGTCTATGGCCGCATGGTATCCTGACAGCCCGAGAGATAGATCCCATGAAGAATAAACGATTACTCTGGATGCTCGCCGGTGGAGCCCTTGTCTTTCTCCTCATGATCGCGTACTTGATCTTCGCCCTGACACTGGCCGACCTCTTGCAGCCGGATCGCGTTCCGCAGGACAAGGCCGCGACTTCCACGTCAGCAATGTGATGGGCCGCACCATCATGAAGTCCGTTACCATTCGCTCGGTGCGTGTCATCGACGGGACCGGTCAGACGATCGAACGGGCCACGGTTGTCATTCGCGGCAGCACGATTGCCGCCGTCGGATCGGATCGAGACCTCTCCATCCCACGTGAAACGACAAAGATCGATGGCCGAGGACTGACGCTGTTACCAGGCCTGATCGACTGTCACGTGCATCTCTGCCTCGGTGCTGAACCGGATGTCATCGACGCGATCGCCAAAGAACCGCCCACTCTGACATTGCTCAAATCGAGCCGGTCTGCGCGGCAGACCTTGGAGGCAGGCTTTACCACTGTGCGCGACGTGGGGTCGCGAGACCATTCCATCTTTACGTTGCAACGGGCAATCGACGCTGGGCTCGTTCCCGGACCTCGTATTGTCGCGGCAGGCCTGGCGATTTGCATGATCGGCGGCCACGCCAGATTTATCGGTCAAGAGGTGGAAGGAGTCCAGCAAGTACAAGCCGTCGTACGCGCGCAAATCGCCGCCGGGGCCGCCGTCATTAAAGTTATTGCGTCAGGCGGCGTCCTCACGCCCGGCACCTCGCCGGACCAGGCGCAAATGACCGTGGAGGAGCTCCAGGCCGCCGTGGAAGAAGCGCAACGAGCGGGGCGGAAAGTCGCCGCCCATGCCCATGCATCGTCGGGGATGAAGAATGCCCTCCGCGCCGGAGTCCATTCGATCGAGCATGCCACGCTCATGGACGAAGAAGCCGCGGCCATGATGAAACAGCAGGGTGTCTTTATGGTTCCGACTCTCTCTGCGCTGGCCACCACTGCCGCCTGCCGGCTCGGGTGCGGCACTCCAGAAAGCGTCCTGGATAAAGCCAAATCCATGACGAAGCGCCATCAAGTGAGCTTCAAGAAAGCCCTGCGGGACGGAATCCAGATTGCGATGGGAACCGATGCGGGGACACCCTTTAACTTTCACGGCGAGAACGCCCAGGAACTCGAACGGATGGTCGCCTTAGGGATGAGCCCGATGCAGGCGATTCTCGCCTCGACCTCCGCTGCCGCACGCTTAATCGGAATTCAGGACCAGGTGGGAACCATCGAGAACGGGAAACTGGCGGACCTTCTGCTACTCGAGGGAAATCCGCTTCGTCGCATTGACCTGCTACGCGATCGCAGCCGAATTATCGGAGTGATGCAAAGCGGACGGTTTGTCGCAGGACCGCTTTCGAACACGTGAGGCGTAAGGGGTTAGGGGTAAGCGGCTTACCGTCTTTCATAGAACAACTCCAGTGCGGCTGCGAAGCCTTTCATCCGTCCTTTGCGGAACACCTCCTCAAGCCGTCCACATAGCGATCTGACGCCTCCTTGATCGCCTCGTTTGACCACGCATTGGGACAGCAGCATCTCTGTCGCCACTTCGACGAGCCGCTGTTTGCGCCCCTCCATCTCAGCAGTGACAAGCTCCTGCATAACCTCCGATGCTCGCTCCAGAATTATCTCTTCCTCAAACGTGTCATACCCTTGATCCGCCACGGTCCGCTCACGAATCACGGCGAGTTCCGCTTTGATCCGTTTCACGCCTTTCATCAATACCGCGAACACTTCCTTTCGCCCTTCATCGAAGAGCTTCTGCTCCATCTCGTCGAGGATGACGGCTGGATCAGCCGCTTTATCCCGTGCTGTCTCATCCCCCCAATTGAGTCGATCATAGCTCCGACGCTTGTCCGGATCGCCGACGACTTCGTAGGCCGCGTTGATCTCACGGATCTTGGGTTCTGCGTGAGTGCTATCGGGGTTGCGGTCAGGATGGTGCTGGAAGACCAGCTTTCGGTAGGCCTTCTTGATCGCGTCGTCGGATGCATCGCGCGAGACCCCCAGCACCCGGTAGAAGTCGACTCGTCCCATGACGGCGACTATACCATGCACCTCTCAACCCCGCACCTTGACACCCACGCGCAAGCTCCGTAGCCTGGCGCGGCACGGGACGGTTTATCTGGTTCGTCAGGTCGTGGGACTTTACCTTGCCGACTAGCACCCAATCTTGGCTACACGGCGTGACGCGCTATCAATGGCTGGTCCTGTTTATCGCATGGCTTGGCTGGGTCTTCGATGCAATGGATGCGACGATCTACGCGATCGTCCTCCAC
>DASQFV010000218.1:0-7343 GCA_035632975.1 Nitrospiraceae bacterium | reverse complement strand
TTTACTGCGCGCATCGAGCGACCACAGTTTCATCGTGGGGGCTCTGCGAGCAAGAAGGGCACCTGGCCGCTCCCATCCCCATCCTTCTGAGGCCGCGCGTTGCGCGAGCACAGAAGATCATCAGGCTCCATCCCCTCCTTTGCTCCGGGAGCAAGGGATCAGCACGAGTGCCATTCCTCCTTTACTGCTGAATCGCGGAGAGCAACCATTTCCCATCTGGGGATCGCATGAAGGTCCAGGCTTCGCCGGATTCGGTCGGTGTCTCATCGTTGCCCTCGACGACATAGCCTGGTTCTCCGCGCTGCTTCGTCAGTGATAGGTTATAGTCACGGGCACTCCAGCGAAGTCCCGCCGTCACGTAATGCCTCGCCTGTTCCGTCCAGGCTTCCAGGATCTCTGCACGGAGGAGCACCACATCCTCCACATGGTTCCGGATATCCTGACTGGTATTGTCGGCCAGGGCGGCGCTGAAATAATTCAGCATCTCCGGCGTGACGAGCTGCCGCAACTCGGTCAGATCCTGGTTGCTCCAGGCCTTTTGAACATCGATCAGTAGTTGTTGAAAGGCTGCCTTGTCGGAGGAGGTGACGCTATCAACCGATATTTTCTGTCTGGTTGGGGCGGACCGCTTTGTCGGCAGATTGTCGTTGGACGGGTCACGGCCTGTGATCCCGGAAAAATCAGGGAGGGAGGGTCGTTGTATTTTCAGAAAATAGAAAACCGTCGCGGCTGCCAGGAGCAGGAGGAGCAGAAGGATTCCGGCGGAGCTGAAATCCTCGGTGGTGGTGTTGGTTTCGGCAGCAGGCGCACCGGCATCGGTGGTCTGCGCGCTGCTGTTCGTCGCTCTGAAGAGCATGTCGCCGATCAATGATCCGGCAACTCCAGTTGCGAGCCCAGCCGACAGGGGAGAACGTTGCAGAATGAGTGTCGTTGTGTTCAAGGCAAGTTCCCCGTTATAGGTCTCTTTGGCGAACCATTCGCCCGGCACCATATCCTAGCAGCAATGGTCCCTTGAAAAGCCCAACTGGTGAGATTGGTATGGGAGGGATCGACTACGTCTCTAAGCTTGCTGAAGCAATCCTGTAAGGTGGTACGGAAATGACGGATATCTAGCCCGCATTACTCATGACGGTTCGTCGCGAAATCGCTGAGCCGCGTCGCGAGACCGGCGCGCGGAGCCGTGAGGATCCGATGCGTACACGTGCGGTACGGTGAGGGTCCGAGGGGCGAGCCCCCCGGCCGAAGGCCTGTCGCAGCAGCGGATCGGCGATTGCAGCAGAAGTGTTCATGAGTAATGCAGGCTCAATTAGGTTTCACCGCGCAGCGCGGGCAGCTAGCTCTTCTGGGATTGGGTAGCGCCTCGGCCCGAAAATCGCCGTACCCACGCGCACCATGGTCGCGCCTTCGGCAATGGCGATATCCATATCTTCTGACATCCCCATGGAGAGTGTGTCGAGTTCGTATCCGTTCCGCTTGAGCCCATCAAACTGTTCCCACAGCATGTGGAACTGGCTACGCTGCAAAGCCGTGGCAGTCGTGAGCTCAGGGACGGCCATCAATCCGCGCAATTTCAAGCGAGGCAGGCGTACGACATGAGCTGCCAGTTGAACCAGCTCGTCGGGCGCCACACCGCTTTTACTTGCCTCTCCGCTCACATTTACCTGTAAGCAGATTTGCAACGGCGGCAGTGATTCGGGCCGGTCTTTCGCCAAGCGGTCGGCAATTTTTGCTCGGCCCACACTATGAACCCAGGAAAAATTCTCTGCTATGCGTTTTGTCTTGTTGCTTTGTATCGGACCGATGAAATGCCATTCAATCGGCAAATCGGCAAGAGCCGGCATTTTTGCCAGCGCTTCCTGCAGATAATTCTCGCCAAAAATAGTTTGTCCGGCGAGCCAGGCTTCCCTCACTCGCTCGGGAGGGTGAGTCTTACTCGCTACCAGCAGTGTGATCTCGTCCGGTTGTCGGTCGACGGATTGCGCAACTCTGGCAATGCGGGATTTGACGGCTTGCAAGCGTGAGGCGACTGTTGTGATCGGCTCCATTAGCGATACACATGTTCGCGCGTGAGGGGAAGGGCATTGTTCAAGCCGTTCGTAAAAAGAACTTGATAGAGCCGTGGGTTCCCATAGCGAAAATTGACGACACAACCATTGAGAAACATGCGCCACATACGAACGAAGGAGGCATCGAACATTGCTTCAACTTTTTTGGCCTGTGCCTCGAATCGTGTGCTCCACTCCTCAACCGTTCTGGCGTAGTGCAGGCGAAGGTTTTCGATGTCCGTCGGAACGAGTCCGACTTCGCCCATGGTACGTACGATTTCGTCGAGGGTGGGAATATATCCACCGGGGAAGATGTATTTCAATGTCCAGGGATCGCCGGGCATTGACCGTTCTTCTCCGATTGTGTGGAGCAGCCCTATACCGTTGCGCTTCAAGAGCAACTGCGCCTTCTTCATAAACGTCGGGATGAATTGTTTCCCTACATGTTCAAACATGCCGATGGAAACGAATTTGTCGAACTCGCCCTGAATGTTACGATAATCCTCGAAGACGATCGAAATCTTTTCCGACAGACCCTCACGCTTCACGAGCTCACCAGCATACTCAACTTGCTCTTTCGAAAGTGAGCAGCCGACACCGCGCACGCCGTAGTGTTTTGCTGCGTAAATCAGCATCCCGCCCCAGCCGCAGCCGATATCGACAAGAGTTTCTCCGGCCTTTAATTGAAGTTTCCGACAAATGTGTTCGTATTTCTGCTGCTGGGCTTGCTCGAGCGTGTCGTTTTCATGACGGAAATAGGCACAGGAGTATGCCATGCTCTCATCAAGCCACAGCTTGTAGAAGTCATTCCCACGATCGTAATGATGGGCAACGTGTTTTTGCGAACGCGAGATTGTATTGAGCGATGTCTGGCGCAAGTGCCGAAATACGAGCTTCGCTTTTAACGCGAGTGGCAGATTAAGGAACGCGGCGTCTGTCCCGAACCGAAGAAGTTGTCTGAAATCTCCCTCCACCTGAATATTGCCTGCCATATACTCTTCGCCGAATCCCAACGACCCGCTTTCGAGTATATGCTCGGCCGCGCGCTTCGTCGCGAAGATGAGAATGAACTGTGTTTTACCGGCACCATACGATTTTTTCACCCCATCCCAGAACTGCACCTGAAAAGAAACATCTCGCGCATGATCGCTCAATTGTTCGAAGAGTTGCTCAAATGTTTTTCGCATGGCCGTCCTCTTCCGGGTGATAGGCCTTTGCTTTTGATGGGGGCTCGAATACCCTCCAAAAGCTCCAACAGGCGCTTGTGATTAGCTCTTTCCCCGGTTCTTGTCAAGATGCTCATGCGGAAGGAACGGCGGATAAAGAGGCTGAGATGCCCTGTTGACACACGGCTCCCGGCCACCTCATCCTGACCCTAAGATGGTTGTGAGTAAGCAATGCTAACAGCATTGATCATATCAATCGCCCGAGGGTTGTTTTCTATCGCACAAATAGCTGACAATACAGCCCGTTCACCGTCTGCAACAAACCGGTCATCTGACTCAATAACAAGACATAGAGGGGGAACATGAAATTGCAAAATATTTTATGGATAGCTATTCTATTAATTATCCCCGCCAACGTTTGGGCTTACGGTGACAGCAGTAGCAATACCGATACAGGAATTTGCAAAAAACTGAGTTTTTCTGACTTCACGCCAGTGAATAGTGCAGAAGTGGCCCCACATTCGGCGTTTTCATTTTTTGCCTCCGGTGCAGCCTATCCGAATAGTATTAAGGTTACGATAAAAGGTCAGTCCGTACCGGTCACAGTGACGCCAAAAAAAGACGGATTTCAGGTAACCGGCAAGCTTCCTGACTCACTAAAAGGAGGCTTCGCAAAAATAAATATTGAAGCTAGAGGCGCCAATCAATGCGAAGGCAGCGGCGGGTGGCTGGTGAAAGTGACTGAATAATTCCTGTAACCGTCAGTTCAAGCTGACCCCCCTTTCAGTTTCCGGAAGGCCTGCAGGAACATTTCCAGAACGAGATCTTTGGCGGCATGTTCCTGACCGAACAGCAACTCAATACACCCGGTCCATGTCCTCTTGGGAGATGCGGTCGAGCGCGACTAGGGCCGGTCCAGACCCTTTTTGGTCTGGACCGGCCCTCGCTTTGTCTCGTCTTATGTCCTTATTCGGAGAGAGGCCCGTAGCGGCAGCATAGGCTCCGTTCCTGTTCTATCGAGGAAAGGAATTCGGCGCTTTGACCTGCTGCCACCCTTCGCCATTCAGCGTGCGAAGAAACTGCACAAGATCGCGCTTTTCTTCGCCCGTCAACTCGAGCGGAATGATCAATGGATCCTGGTGAGGGTTCTTCACGCCTCCCTGGTTGTAAAAGTTCACGACTTCTTCCAGAGTTTTGAAGCGGCCGTCATGCGTATAAGGTCCGCTTCGGGCGATCTCCCGCAAGGTCGGGGTTTTGAATGCGCCGATGTCCTCAGGATTCTTGGTCACCATATAACGGCCGAGATCCACTTTGTTGTCGTCCCAGCCGATGCCGAGATTGTGAAACTTTTCGTCGGTAAAGTTGAACCCGGAATGGCACTTCGTGCACCGTGCTTTCTCCCGGAACAGGAGAAGGCCGTGTTGAGCCTCTGCTGAGATGGCTCCCTCTTCCTGGCCCTGATCAAACCGGTCTGCCGGGCTGTTGCCGGAGAGGATGGTGCGCTGGAAGCTGGCGATGGCCTTGCCCACGTTGTCAATCGTGATGTTTTCTTCGCCGAAGGCTTGCTTGAAGAGTTTCCGGTAGCCGGCGATCTTCATCATCTTCGCACGCATCACATCATAGTTGGCAAAGCCATGTTCGATCGGATTCGTAAACGGACCGACCGATTGAGCTTCCAATGTTTCAGCCCGGCCGTCCCAAAATTGCGCGCTACTGAACACCCGGTTGAAAGACGCCGGGGCGCTGCGACCGCCCCTCTGGCCTCGGATGCCTGTGGCGACCGGCTTGCCGTCCGTAAAAGCGAGTTTCGCCAGGTGGCAACTCATGCAAGCGATGGTATTGTCCTCCGACAGTCGCTTGTCAAAGGCCAACAACCGCCCTAGCTCGACCTTCTCATTCGTCAAAGGATTGTCGGCAGGAATGACCACAGCGGTCTCTTCTAGGCCGAAAGGAATTTTGAGCTTGTACTCGGTCGCCGACTGGGCATTCGCCTCCGGCGTTGCGATCCAGGACGACAGCACCGTCACCGCGCAGATGGCCAGGACTCCGAGAACGCTCTTGCCCAGGAGATGGGAACCTTCGAAAACTGCTTTTCGAAGTTGGGTCGATGGTGGCAGTTCGATTTTCGGTGTGACTGGTTTCATCGCAGCTCCTTCTGGTTGTATTTTCATAACGTTTGATCCTTTGTCGTTCATTGGTTATCAGTCGTTTCTAGTGGTAATCTGGCCGTATCGAAGCATCCAAGGCTCTAAGCAAACGGGTACCGTTTCATCGCGCAAATCGTAACCATCATATGCTTCCTTTGCAAGTTCTTTTTTCAGCTATTCCGGTGTTAGGGGACTCTTGTTCGACCCGCAGGTAGTTGTTCTTTTCAACGGGCCGGCTTCTCTTTCTTCACCGCAACTATTTCAGCATCCGATGAGAAACGAAACAGGGCCACTTCCCCCAACGGGATACGGATACTTTAGAGCCCGCAGGTGTCCTGCCTTTTGTTGGGCCCTATGCCTGTATAAACTTCAGCGCGACGCCGTTGATGCAGTAGCGCAGGCCGGTCGGCTTGGGGCCATCCTTAAAGATATGTCCTTGATGCCCCTCGCAGCGTGCGCAGTGGACTTCGGTCCTAGGGAAAATTAGTTTGTAATCGGTTCTGGATTCGACCACCTTTGGATCGATTGGTTGCCAAAAGCTGGGCCAGCCGGTGCCGCTGTCGAACTTGTGTTCCGAAGAAAACAGGGGCAAGTCGCATCCCGCGCAGTAATAGACACCGGCTTTCTTGCTATCGTGCATGTTGTCGGTAAAGGGGCGCTCGGTATTCTCGTGCCGGAGGACTCCGTAGGCCATCGGTGCGAGAAGTTTCTTCCATTCGTCGTCGGTCTTCACAATCTTCACGATCGGCCCGATATTAATGTTCTGTGCCATGAGAAGCCTCCTCCGTACAGATATAGCAGTCGATTCACAACCACCATCCTAACAACACTCTATCAGGTTGCGCTCCCTACCAGTCAACAAACACATCTCTGTGGGCCTAGGAGCCTGTCCGTCACCCTTTGCTTTTGAATGTGGGAATTGTCTTGCGCATCGATCCCGACACAATCTGAAATTCATACAAGCGACATTCCAGCGGACCATTGAAGAGGGGAATGCGCTTCGATGGTGCGAGGCCGATGAGTTTGGGGACCCGCAAATCGCCGGTGAAGATATAGGCCCGCCATCCGCTGAATCGCTGTTTCAACAAATCGCCCAGTTGGGGATAGAACGCATCGAGTTCCTCAGGCCGGCCAAGTCGGACTCCGTAGGGGGGATTGATCATGAGCACACCCTGTTCAGCCGGGGCCTCGAGGGCGAGCACGTCATTCTGCCGCAGGCGAATATCGACGGCGACTCCCGCCGCCTGAAATGTCCGCTGCGCAATCTTCATCGCGGCAGGATCCTGGTCGGAGGCATAGATGGCAGTCGGCACCTCTGCCAGTTGTTTCAGCCGAGAGGCTTCGCGCAGATGTCCCCAGCGTTTGGCATCGTGGACCAGCAAGCGCTCAAATGCGAATGACCGAGATTGTCCGGGCGCGATCCGGCGCGCGATCAGCGCGGCTTCGAGCGGGATCGTTCCGCTGCCGCACATGGGGTCGAGCAGCACGTCGCTGGGGGTCCATCCAGCGAGCCGCAGCAATCCCGCCGCCAGGTTTTCGCGTAAGGGTGCCGCTACGGACACGACACGATGCCCACGCTTGAAGAGGGGCTCGCCGGAGGTATCCAGATAGAAGGTCACCGTTGACTCATCGAGAAAGGCATCGAGCCGGATGTTCGGGCGATGCGTGTCCACACTCGGTCTCTTATGGCGCACCGACACAAACTTGTCGCAGACCCCGTCTTTGATCCGCAGTGTGACGAAGTCCAGGCTGTTGAGTGGACAACGGCGCGCACTCACTTTCACCTTGATGGTCTGTGAGGGCGTGAACCAGTCCGGCCAGGCCAGGCTATAGGCCGCGCGATAGACATCATCTTCCGTGCGATAGGGGGCCTGTCCGACCTCCCAGAGCACGCGGCTGGCAATGTGACTCTTGAGATTGACCCAGTACATTGTGGGCCAGGGAGCCAGGAAGGCGATCCCGCCGTCCGTCCTAGCGGTCATGGG
>DASQFV010000217.1:0-8293 GCA_035632975.1 Nitrospiraceae bacterium | reverse complement strand
GACGGGGTGACCGGTTTTGCGTTGCGCTCAGCCGGAGATTTGCGTGCCGGGTTCGTCACAGAATCCTTCGCAGGCGCTTCCTGGCTGTATCCGATCATGGGCAAGCAGCAGACGAGCATGATCGCAAACAGTCCTGCTGGTATGGTTCGCCGGTCGTTGGGAGTCGAATTGCGCGTCATCCACGCTTTCCTGATTCGTCGTTCGCTGGTGCCATCGCTCTTTGTGGACCTGGTGATGCCCGAATGGGCTAGACCGTACTGATGCAGCTGGTGTACAGTGCCTCACCGCGGTTTGTGTATGTCCAAAACGTCGATGAATTCCCGTATGTTCCGATCGCTACTCCTCGTTATCGGGTTTATGTCTTGGTCGGCAGGTTGCACGACTCCGCAACCCACACCGGTCGGTGCGAAGCCGGACCCAGAACAACGGCAACCTCCTCCAGAAGTGGAACGCACACCCCCACCTAAACCTCCGCCGACATTCTGTCCGCCGGCAATGCGTGGATCGTGCTAACGCCAGACTGTTGCGGAGATTCAGAGATTGGTATCGTTGACTATACGTAAGATTCTTATATGGCCCAAGAGAAAAGGTGTTTTGAGGAGAACTATTGAATCTGGAAATTCATAGATGACCACACTGCAAATCGAGTCTCAGTCGATGATAATGCTGGTCAAAGGCAAGGCGATGTCTTCGGGTGAAGCATCTGTCTAGATAGACGCGCGAGTGACGCTCGGTTACAAGGCTCGGTGCGCGTGGGAGATTGAATCAGTCGGTGGCTCGAGAAGTGAAGCACCCACATGCTCAAGAACAACCTCGTCGAAGCCTTCCATGCGACTCATGCATTTAAGTGGGATCCCAACAAGGGATTTCGATTGGCCTCCGGCCTGACCAGCCCGTACTATGTCGACTGTCGCGCGTTGATGGCGCAACCGAGCGCTCGAGCCCTTGTCGCGGGGCTCGCGTGGCAGAGGCTCAACCACCTGCCGATCGACTGCATTGGGGGGCTCGAGATCGGGGCGATCTCGATTGCCACGACGATTTCAGATTATGCCTATACGGCTACGCCTAGGCAGGAATGGAGAACCTTTGTAGTCCGCAAGCAGCCCAAAGATCATGGGTTGGGGAAGTTGATTGAGGGTGTCGCGGAGCCGGGTGATCGCGCGTTAATCGTGGATGATGTGCTCACAAGTGGGGGATCGCTTCTGAAGGCTGTTGCGGCTGCCAGGAGTGCCGGCCTGGTTGTGACGACTGCCTTGGTGATCGTAGATCGGAAGGAACTGGATGGAAGGCGTAAAGTTGAAGCTGAAGGGCTGACCCTCTTGAGTCTGCTGGCCATCGACGACCTGACCGGGGCACAACCGACTCGCTCCTAGGTTTCAGCAAAGACCCCCTTACTTGCACTGAAACTGAATGCCCCACCGGCGCTCCTCTACGACTTCCTGCGCGCCTTCTACCGGGCTGGCCATGCGGGTTCGGCCTTTGGCTTCCCCTTCTCGCACAATGGTATAGGGTCCGCCGCATTTCTCCTTCATGAGGGCGAGGGCATCTTGCCGAAACGATGACAGCATCGATCCATGCTCTCCCTTGAAGGGATAGATGACAACCCCTCCATCTTCCCTTTCCTGAAGCAGTTTTGCCCCCTCGCCACAGCCGGCTAAGGCGATGACAAAGAGGGTGGCGAGGCTTGACCAGATCTTCATGTAGTCCCTATCATACTGGTCTACCGCGTCTTGGCATGTGGCTGGTCGCGGCGCGGGCTGATCCCGATCACGGCTGGAAGTCCGACGTGGGTTGTGGTGCTGCCTTCTAACAGGGGTATCCAGGCGTGTAAACCGGCCATCTCCGACGTGGCCCGTCGGAGCGAGGAGCTGACGGCGACGTCGGAAGAGGATCCTCCATCCATGGCCATGACCTGGCGTAGGGAGGGGAAGGCGTCCCGCAGACATTCCCCAAGGGCATGAAGTGACACCTCTTCCGTGGTCTTCAGGAGGAGAAGATGCCCATTGCCTTGTTCTGCGACGAGGGTCTGATGTGCACGTTTCCCGGTTTGGCGCACACGAACTTTTCCTGTCCGGTCAAGGAGCATAAGGGATTGCGCAACCTCTCGATAGGGAGGTTGTCGTTCGTCGAAGGTGTCAAAGGTCAAGTCCAACACCCGCGCGCGGCGTGAACGATCTTCCACCGGTTCTGCCACAAACAATCCCAGCCAGGTGGTGTGCCGCTTGCTCCCCAGCGAGCGGCCGTTTCCATAGAGCAGCCCGAGATACGCATAATTCTCACGGAAGAGTCCGGCATTGAAGACCAGGTCGTGGCCGGTTCGTTCTTGCCATTGGCGAATATCGAGCGGGTCTGAGAAACCGTCCTGTTGGTAGTAGTGCACGGTAAAGCGATAGCGATTGGGATCGATCTCGACGGCGATCAACGGTGCGATGTCCGAGCATTGTACTTGAGGATTCCAGATGGAGATGGATAAACCGTCTCCGAGGCGATCCTCCGTGAGGGTCTGAGCTGTCGTCGTTGAGGATCCGAACATGACGAAGATGATACCCAGGAGAAACCGGGCGACAGGGGTGAAAGGGAGAGACCGGTGGAAGCTGTTGTCCTGTACCATAGTGTCTCAGGATCGAGTATAGAGAGAGCCGATACGAAGCGTCAAATCATTCGAGGGAGAGGGGCAACGGGTGCGATGCGAGCCACACACGGTCAGCGCGGGGTGGGCTGGGGTGTCGATGGGGAGGTGCCGGTCCTATCTGATGGCGTGTTGGCATCGAGCAGATTGCGGACTGCGCGGGCGAGCACCTCAGGAGTGAAGGGCTTTTGCAAGAAACTGCTCGTTCCCTCATCTTGTCCGGACATGATGCCGATGTCATCCATATACCCCGATATGAACAGGGTTCGTAAATCCGGCTTGATGACGGAGAGATGCTGTGCCAGTTCCCGTCCGCCCATTCCCGGCATGACGACGTCGGTCAGGAGGAGCTGTAACGATCCTGCTTGTTGAGTCGCCAGCAAGCAGGCCTCGACCCCGTTCTTGGCTTCTACGACCCGGTAGCCCAGCTTCCGCAGCTCGTCTCGCACGAGCGTACGTACGCTTGGTTCATCTTCCACCAAGAGAATCGTTTCCGTGCCCCTCTGAGGCTGTCCCAAGGGCTGGGTCGGCGCGGTGGTGAGGATGTCGGACTCGATGCTCGGGAAATACAGGTCGAAGCGCGTGCCGTGGCCCACTCGGCTGGTGACGTCGATGGCGCCGCCGCATTGGGTGACAATCCCAAACACCGTGGAGAGGCCCAGACCGCTGCCCTTCCCCTCCCCCTTCGTGGTGAAGAATGGTTCAAAGATATGGGATTGTGTCTTGCGGTCCATGCCACAGCCGGTATCGCTGACGGCCAACTGGACATAGGGACCTGGCGGTAACGGGGTGAGGTGGTAGACCGGACTGCGGGTCAGTTCGACCTGGGCCGTTTCGATCGTGAGCGTTCCGCCCTTCGGCATGGCATCCCGCGCGTTGACGACGAGATTGACCAGGATCTGTTCAAGCTGGGCTTGGTCGGCGCGCAGCCGCCCATTCGTCGGATCGAGTTGACTGACGAGCTGGATGTTCTCCCCGATGAGGCGGCGCAACAGACTTTCCAGACTCGTGACAGCGGTATTGAGCGACAGAACTTTCGGGTCCAGCGATTGTTTGCTGCTGAACGTGAGCAGTTGTCGGACCAGCGTCGCGGCCCGTTCGCCGGCCTTCAGTGTTTCTTCGATCTTCCCGCGAAGGGGGTGTTGAGGGCCGAGTTCCGTCAAGAGGACTTGGCTGTAGCCCATGATGACGGTCAGGAGATTATTGAAGTCATGCGCGATCCCTCCGGCCAACCGGCCAACCGCTTCCATCTTCTGGGACTGCCGAAACTGTTTCTCGCTCTGCCGAAAGGCCTCCTCAGCCCGTTTCCGTTCGGCGCGGTCTTCTAGCTCACGTAATGCGCGCTGGACCGAAGGCACCAGCCGTCCGAGTCGTTGCTTGAGCACATAGTCTGTCGCGCCTTGATGCAGGGCGTCGATAGCCAGTTCCTCTCCGATGGTGGCCGAGACGAAGAGAAAGGGTACATCGGGACAATGCTGACGGGCCAAGGTGAGCGCCGTCATGCCGTCGAAGCCCGGGATCGAATAGTCCGCCAGGATGAGGTCCATCCGGCCCTCCTTGAGGGCCGCCACAAATGCCTGACGCGTGTCGACGAGTTGCGACTGACAAGGGATATCGCCCTCTATCAGGGTGGTCGTAATGAGTTCCGCGTCGACCGGATCGTCCTCGAGGTGGAGTAGGCGGAGCGGGGTTTTCACAGGTCCTTTGTGAGGAGGCTAATCGATTGGGTCAGAGCCTTCGGGGGGCGGTTCGTTGATCACGCCCCAGAAAACACCAAGTTCTTTTACGGCCGTGATGAACTGGTGAAACTCAACCGGTTTCACCACGTAGGCATTGGCGCCCAACGCATAGCTTTGGGCCAAATCGCTCTCCTCGCGCGAGGACGTGAGCATGACGACAGGAATCGGTTTCAGGTTCACGTCGTTCTTAATCGTCCTCAAGACCTCGAGCCCGTCGACTTTGGGCATCTTGAGATCCAGGAACACGACCACGGGATTGCCCTGCTGCCTGGAGGCAAAGACCCCGCGGCAATAGAGGTAGTCGAGGACTTCAGCTCCGTCGTGGCAGACCACCACTTTGTCGGCGATGTGATGTTCTTCCATGGCGGCCAGCGCAAGCTCGGCGTCCCGCGGGTTATCTTCGGCGAGCACGATGGGCTTGACAGTGGTCATCTGAGAGACCTCGCAACCGGGAGTGAAAAGTAGAAGGTAGCCCCTTGGTCCAGTGCCCCCTCGGCCCAGGTCCTTCCACCATGCCGATGGATGATTCGGCGTACGTTGGCGAGACCAATGCCGGTGCCTTCAAACTCGTCGTTCCGATGGAGGCGTTGAAAGACGCCGAATAACTTGTTTACATACTGCATGTCGAATCCTACCCCATTATCACGCACGAACACCTCGGTTTCACCGGAGTTCCGCCTGACGGCGCCGATCTCGATCTTGGCCTCCGGCCTCGTGGCCGTGAATTTCAGCGCATTGGAGATCAGATTTACGAATACTTGGCGTAACATCGCCGGATCTCCCGAAACGTTAGGTAGTGGGTGCATTGTCCAGGAGATTGTCCGCCCTTGCAAGTCAAGACGTAAATCGTGAAGGACGGTCTTGACGAGTTGATCCAAGTTGACCGTCGTGCGGAGCATGTCCTGGCGACCCATACGGGAAAAGACGATCAGGTCGTCGATCAGTTGTCCCATCTGCTTCGCGGACTCTGAAATCGTCTGCAGGTGGCGGCGCGCTTTGTCGTTGAGCGCCTCACCGGCCTCCTTGAACAATAGGGCCGCAAAACCGTCGATATGACGGAGCGGGGCGCGCAGGTCATGCGACACGGAATAGCTGAACGCTTCTAATTCTTTATTGGCAGCCTGGAGCAGCTCGCCCCGGTTCTGCAACTCCGTGGCCACGCGGCGGCGCTCGGTGACATCGTGATGGATCAGAAAGTATACGGAGGCCAAGAGGACCAACTGTAGGAAAGCACCGAGTACGAGCAAGGCGATCGTATTCCTCGTGCTTCCAGTGGATTGCGTCACGCGGGCATGAATTGCCCGCTGCTCGACCGAGTCGAGCTCCGTCATCAGGCGTTGGATTCCCTCGAGCTCGTGCTTTGCCGCTCCGGAGAGTGCGAGGTGGCGCACGGCTTCATAGCCACGAAGCTCACGCTGGGCGATAGTTTTCGCCTCTGCTCCCAATTGCCTGGCGATGAGCTGTTCGAGTGTCGCCACGCGGGCCTGTTGGTCGGCTCCTTCGTTCGTCAGGTCTCTGAGATACCGAAGGGATTCGGGCATTTGTTCGACAACGGTCCGGTAGGATCTGAGGTACGACTCGTCGCCGGTGACGAGATAGCGCCGATGACCGCTTTCAGCGGCGCTGAGAGCTTCGCCAACTGAGCCGAGCAGTTGTACCAATTCGTGGCTCTTAGTATCGAGCCGGCTATTCTCAATCAAGACGGCGGTGTTGCGGTAGGAAATGGCACTGATGACCACAATGCCGGCAAAGACGAGCCCAAACGCAGCACCGACGCGTCGCTCGATCGACCAATGGGTGAACCACTCCCTGAGCCTGCCGGTCTGGGGAGTCGATGCCGGATTGCTGTCGGGAGCCGGTTCCGATTGAACTGGTGCTGGCGTGGCTGGGCGTTCCTGCGTGACGGATTCCATGGTTCAAGCGTGCGTGGGCGAGGGGATGTAAGCCAATGTCATGGAAACTGTACCCTCCTGCGGAAGACCCTGCAAGAAATATTTTATAAGAATGCCCGTCTCGTTTCGCGTCCGCACGCTTTCGCGTCGAACCTTCATGAATCTTGCGGGTTAGCCCCCGAAGGGGATGACGGCAGGGGGAACGGAAAGGGATGCGGTTGGATCAGCCAAGTTTGAAAACGACAAGATGGCAGAGACAACCCAGTCGGTAAATGGTTGCGGATAGATGCCGATCACGAGGGTGCCGGCGAGACAGACGTAGACCACCACTTTGATCGGGCCCGAGATTTTGAGGGGTGAAGAGTCGTGGGGATCGCTGATGTACATCTTCTTCACGACGATGAGGTAGTAGTACAGGGAAATGACGATGTTGATGAGCCCCACCGCGATGAGCGCGTAGAGCCCTTCCTTCATGGCGGCGACAAAGATGTACAACTTGCCGATGAAGCCAGCCAGCGGGGGCACCCCGGCCAGCGACAAGAGAAAAATCAGCATCGAAAAGGCGAGGAAGGGCGACCGGCGGCCCAGGCCTCTGTAGTCGTCGATTTCCTCACTACCGATGGCTTCGCTGACGGCGATGATAATGGCCCAGGCGCCGAGATTGGCGAAAAGATAGGTCAGGAGGTAGAACAGCATCGCGTCGCTGCCCATTTTCGTCCCGGTCGCGAGACCGATCAGCACGTTGCCGATCTGGGCGATACCGGAATAGGCCAAGAGCCGTTTCATGTTCTTTTGAGCGATGGCCACGATGTTGCCGTAGGTCATGGACAAGATGGACACAGCGACAAGCAGCAGAGTCCAGATGGGCTTAAAGGTCACCAAAGCGACGAGGAACATTCTCAGGAGGATGGCAAAGGCCGCTCCCTTGGGTGCGATCGAGAGGAACGCCGTCACTGGTGTCGGCGATCCATGATAGGTGTCTGGAATCCACGAATGGAAGGGCACGGCGCCGATTTTGAATCCTAATGCGCCGAAAATCAGCAGGAAGCCGATGGCCAATCCTGGTGTGGCCTGTGCTGCCTTCATATCAGAAAACACCAGTTTGCCTGTTTCTCCGTAGACCAAGCTGATGCCATAGGCGAGGAGGCCTGCGGCGAAGACGCCCAGGATGAAAAACTTGATGCCCGCTTCGTTCGAGGCCATGTCCTCGCGGAGATACGCAACGAGGACATAGAAGCCGATGGTGGAAAATTCCAGGGCGACGAAGACCGACAGCAGGTCGTTCGCGGAAGCCATAAACATCATCCCGAGGGCCGACATCACGATCAGGAAATAATATTCTCCGCGGAAGAACCTAAATCGATGGATGTAATCGATTGACGCCAGAATGACGAGGATCGTCGATCCGACAATGAGCATTTTGAAGAACAGGGCCATCCGGTCGAGGGCGAACATGTTTGCGAAGAGGGTCCCGGTGATGCCGGTGATATCGAACCAGGCCAGGCAGCTGAGGGTGGCGACGAGCCCAGCGATGGTGAAATAGGCTAATTGTTCGTTGGGCAGCCGAGGGAACGAGAAATCAATGATCAGGATGAGACATAACCAGGACGTGAGTAGGATCTCCGGTAACAGCAACAGGAGATCGGAGGGAGACATGGTGAACGCGAAGGTCATTCTGACCTCCGTGAGGGGTAAGGGGTAACGGGTAAGGGGTTAATTGCCAACACTGGCGCAACAGACGACCCCGGCGGACTCGTCGTTTCACGTTTCAGGTCTAACGTTTCACGATCGAGCGAGGCCACTGGCACGACGCGGGTGATCTTCGCGATCAAGGGATCGACGCCCGACCGCACCACATTATAGAGATGCATGGGGAAGAAAAAGAACCCGACGCTGACGGTGATCATGATCAAGAGCGGAAGACGATCAGCCACAGCGACTGCGTCGTGCGCGTGACTGTACTTCTGGTCCATGGGTCCGTAGAAGAGCCCGCGCATCATCTTGAACAAGTAGGCCAAGGTCAAGACGATGCC
>DASQFV010000216.1:0-8155 GCA_035632975.1 Nitrospiraceae bacterium | reverse complement strand
GGGGAGTCCGCGACCGCGCGTTGCGTGAGCACAGGGAATCGCCAGGCCTCTTTCTTCTACTCCTCTTCCCCAGTATTGGAGGGAGTGGCCGAGGCTGCCCTTTACTGCGCGCATCGAACGATATATATGCTCCCTCCAAGCTAGCTCGTTACCTCTTCAGGGACGGGGGCTGATTGATCTTCCACTGCGCGCGTCCAACGAGGGGAGTCCGCGACCGCGCGTTGCGCGAGCAAAGAAGATCATCAGCCTCCATCCTCTATTCATCTTCGTCACCCGACTCGCCGCGCGCGGACGGAATCCCGTAGCGCTTGCACTTCTCCCACAGGGCTTTGCGCGAGAGGCCGAGAATTTTCGAGGCCGTGGTTCGACTGCCCTCCACCCGCCCGAGGACCGACACAATATACTCACGCTCGAACTGTTCCCGCGCCGTCGCCAGCGAGGTCAACGGACGCTCCTCGCACTTCTGCCCCGTCAGCCCTTCGCTACAGAATCCACAAGACTCTTGAGGCAGCCCGCCTGTAAACGGACAGGACTGGAACCCGCACAGATCGGACGGTTGAATCGCTTCACGATCCCGCCCCAGCGCTACCGCACGCTCGACCATGTTCTCCAACTCCCGCACGTTCCCTGGGAATGAATAACGCAGGAAGAGCTCACGCGACACGGAAGAAAACCCTTTCAACGTCTTATTCATCTTGCCGGAGCACGTCTTCAGAATGTGGTCTGCAATGATCATGATGTCTTCCTGCCGTTGACGCAACGGCGGAATCACGACTTGCACGACATTGAGCCGATAAAACAGATCCTCTCGAAACCGCCCCTGAGATACTTGCTTCCGAAGATCCTTCTGTGTGGCACAAACCAAGCGCACGTCGACATCAATCCTGTCGTTCCCCCCGACACGCTCAAACTGCCGTTCCTGGAGCACCCGCAACAATTTCACCTGGACGACCGGCGAGATTTCCCCGATTTCATCCAGAAATAACGTACCTCGATGTGCCAGCTCAAAGCGCCCACGCCGCTGCCGCAGCGCCCCCGTGAACGCCCCTTTCTCATGGCCGAAAAGCTCTGCTTCCAGTAAGGTTTCCGGAAGCGCCGCACAGCTCACTTTGATCAAGGGGTAGTGGCTTCGGGCGCTGTTTTGATGGATGGCATTGGCGACCAGCTCCTTGCCGGTTCCGCTCTCTCCAAGAATCAGCGTCGTCGAATCCGTTCCTGCCACCAGTTTGATCTTCTCGAGTACGGCCCGCATTTGGCTGTTCGCACCGAGAATGCCCCCGAAACTGAACTTATCTTCCAGCACCGCTTTGAGATCCTGATTTTCGCGCCGCAAAGTCACGACGCGGCCCAACCGCTCGACGATCAACAGCAATTCGTCCATCTGAAACGGTTTCGTGACGTAGTCGAAGGCACCGAGCTTCATCGCGCCGACCGCCGTTTCCACTGATCCGTGTGCGGTAATCACCACGACCTCCGTGTGGGGCGACTGTTCTTTGGCCGCTTTGAGCACCGTGAGGCCGTCCGCGCCGGGCAGCCGCAGATCGGTGATCACCAGATCGAATGGCCGTTGGCGGATGGCTTCGATACCTTCTGTCCCGGATGGGGCCGCTTCGACGTCATGGCCGATCGCCTCCAACGCATCGACCATCGAAAGCCGCATCAGCGGCTCGTCATCGACAAGCAGGATCCTGAGCCCCTTCATGACACCCGCTCCATCAACGAACGCTCCCGGGAGACAGGAAGACAGAGGGTAAAGGTCGTCCCCTTCCCGATCTCGCTGTCCACCAAAATCTTTCCTCCGTGGCGCTCGACGATGCCCAGACTGACCGACAGGCCGAGGCCGGTTCCTTCGCCTTCGCTCTTGGTCGTAAAGAAAGGGTCGAAGATCCTCGGCAGGACCGCAGGCGGAATGCCGGATCCCGTATCGCGCACCTCAATCAGGCAGACCCCTTCGACCACGGATGTTCGAATCGACAGCCCCCCTCCGTCTTTCATCGCTTGCACCGCATTCAATACCAGGTTCATCAGCACCTGCTCGATCATGTGCCGATCGAGCATGACATTCGGCAACCCCTGACCGAATCCCGTTTCCAACACGATTCGGTTCGGGGCGAAGAGGTGCGTCGTCAAGACCAACACCCGATCGACGACGTGATTGATATCCGTCGGCGCAAACTCCAGCTCATCCTGCTGGGAGAAGTCGAGGAGCTGCCGAACAATCTTTTGCACACGCCGCACACCGTCTTCCATCGAGACCCGATATTCTTCTAGCCGGCTCGGCGACAGCGTCCCCTTCCGTAAGTTGTAGAGGCAATTGAGGATGCCTCCCAGGGGATTATTGATTTCGTGGGCCACCCCTGCGGCGAGCCTTCCGACCGAAGCCAGCTTCTCCGAATTCCTGATCTGTTGTTCCAATTTCTTGGTCTCCGTCATATCACGTGCGATTCCCAGCACGCCCAGGATCGCTCCCTCGACCCCATGCAACGGGGAAACACTGACCATTACAGCCCTCGGCTCCCCCGTGCGAGTCACCACTTCGACCTCATAGACCTGCTTCGCACCGATATCCAAAGTACTCTTGAGACGCCTCCCTCGATGGCGTTTGGAGAGAAGGGCGAGGTACGGGCGCCCGAGCAGATCGTCTTTCCGGTAGCCCCATGCTTCGATCTTGCTGTTGACATAGGTGAACCGTTGCTCGGTATCGAGGGTGTAAATGACATCGTTGGCGTTCTCGAGCAGATTTTCAAGATACTGCTTGGTCTCTTCAATTTCCCGCGTGCGCTCTTTTACGTTATGTTCCAACTCCTCCCTGTAAGTCTCCAGCTGCCGTTCGAGCCGCTTCCGGTCGGTAATGTCTCGCAACTGCACCATCACCAACAGTTGGTCGGCCGCTCCGACCCGGATCAAATCCATTTCGGCCGGAGTTTCCAGCCCGTCGGCATGGCGCACCATGATCTCCTGGGTGGACACTTTCCGCTGCCCAAAAATGCTGTCGCTCAGCCATCCGCGCAACGCGTCGTGATAGCCGGAGAGGACGACTTCGAGCAGACTGCGGCCGACCACGTTCGCCTCTGCATACCCCAGAGCTTGCTCCTCACGTTTGTTGACGGCTACGATCATACCACTCGGATTCACCATGAACACCGAGTCCGCCACCAAGTCGAACAACGACTTGTACCGCGCCTGCGAGGCCACGAGCTGTTGCGTCCGCTCCGACACGGCCTGTTCAAGCTTCGTCGTGTATTCTTGCAGTTGTTGCTCAAGCCGGTGCCGTTCGGTCACGTCGCGCACAAACGCGCGCGAGTGAACCAGCCCGCCCCGCTCTTGATCGATCAGCGCCGTGGCGCGAATCTCCACGTCGATCGGGTGACCGTCCTTGGCCAGAAGCACCGTCTCCATCGAACTATGCCCTTGTGCCACCAATCGTTCCAAGTATTGCAAAACGAGTGGCTCCTGGCCACGCGGCACGAGGTCCCAGAGCCGCATCGACAGCATCTCATCGAGGGTATATTTCAACTTTTCGATTCCCGTCTTGTTCACATGGACGAATCCGCCGCTCCGGTCCAATTGATAGATCATCTCTGGAGAATGCTCGATCAAATCGCGGTACTTTTCTTCCAGGCGGTGCACATCCACCACGCGTTGTTCGATCTGCGCAAACGATCGCTGTAGATTCGTCGCCATCTGGTTGAACGCATCGGCGAGTCCTTCAATTTCATCGCCGGTCTTCAGTTCCAATCGACGGTCCAATCGTCCGCTTCCGATTTCACGCACCCCATCGTGTAACAACTGAATGGGACGGGCAATCCGACGTGCGACGACCACCCCTGTCCCCCACAGCACGGCAAGCACGAGCAACCCGTAGAGCAACACTTTCGCTACGAGTTCGCCGAGCGGCGCATAGGTCTCCCGGGGATCCTGCCGCACCACGGTAATCCACTGTTTTCCTCCGAGGCTCCCTGGAGCCAAGCTCTCGCCGAATCGGACCGGGGCGTACCCAACCAAAGCGTTCCGGCCCCCATGCGAGTCGTCTGAAGCAACCGTCCAACCAGCTTTCAACGCACCGAGAGCACTGATCAACTCGGGCCTTACCATATGTTCTTCCGGAGACAGGACCGGACAGATCACAAGGACACCATCGGAACTGAACAACATCGCGTGACCGGTCGCTCCGATGGTGACCTCGGCAATGGCATGGAAGATCGTGTCTCGACGTAACAATATCGTGACTGTCCCGATCACCGCCCCCTTTGTGTCGTCCAGAATGGGCGCCGCCACTATGACCACATGAGTCCCGAAGGCCGGGTCGAAGGCGATCTCGCTCACATAGCCCCTAGAATTTCCACCTTTCATCACCGCTTGCCACCACGACGTTTTCCCGTAAAAATACTCGACTTGCGGAATGGAACTGACCACCAGCGCCCCCTGGTTGTCGGTCACCAGAATCCCGATATAGTCGGATTTACGGATATCGTGCCACCGAATGAGGTAGGTGGTGACGATGCGATTGATGAAGAGGGGAAACTCGCTTTGCTGATCCCGCTGACGCCACCGCTGCTGCCAATCCTTGATCATGCCCTGGATACTTCGCGCATCCTTTCCCTCGTATGTGCGGTTGGCTTCGATGACGGCGGTGTGGAGCAAGGGGGTCGTGGCGAGTTGCTGGGCCTCGTTCATCCCACGACTGACCTGCATTTCGATGCGGCGAGCGGCTTCCACGGCGACTTCCTTGAAGTTGGCGCCGGTCATTTCGCGAAGCGCGCGCCGCTCCTCGACGTAAGTGAGCGCAAGCAGAAGGGTCAGGGGTAGAAGTCCGACCAGCACGATCGCTGCGATGATCTTGCGCTGGAGACTGTGAGACCGACTCCAGAATGTCATGGCAGTGCCCCCAGGCGGGTGAGGCAGGCTGAAGGCTGAAGCTAGGAAGGCCGAAGGTCGAGGTTCGAAGGGGCCACGCCTATCTCACTCACGATTCACGAGTGGTTATGTCACCATCCGGTTAACTCCGCTTCAAGAGCCGCCCGGACCCTCCCGGCCAGAGCAACAGCAATGGACTCGCAACGAAGATAGACGAATAGGTCCCGAAAATCACGCCCCATAACAGGGCGAGAGAGAAGTCGTGCAGGACCTCTCCGCCGGCCAGCGTCAGAGGAATCAGCACCAACACGACGGTCAAACTGGTGACGATCGTGCGGCTCAAGACTTGGTTGACCGCATTGTTGATGATCGTCTCTTCGCTATCCCGCCGGCGCATCCGGAGATTTTCCCTGATACGGTCAAACACGACGACCGTATCCGTCATCGAATAGCCGGCTAACGTCAGCAACGCCGTCACGACGAGCAAGGTAATTTCCTTATCCAGGACATAAAAGGCCCCCAACACCGCCAACACGTCATGGAAGGTCGCCAATGCCGCGGCGACGCCGAAGCGAAGTTCGAATCGCGCCGCGACGTAGAGAATGATCCCGGCAAAGGAAATAACGACCGCGATGAGGGCATCCTGTTGAAGTTTCTGCCCGATGGTCGGTCCGATTTCCGAACTGGAATCGACCACGAAATGGTTCGAGGGAAATTCCTTCCTAAAGACCGCCACGACCCGTTCGGCGACCTTCTCCTCGATGGTGGTCGAGGCCTTCAGGCGGATCAGGAGTTTGTTCTCCTGACCGAACTCTTGCAGCTCGGCATCGCCCAGGCCGTTCGCTTCCAAGGCTTTTCTCGCTTCGTCGACCCGGATCGCTTGGTCGAATTTCAACTGCACCGCGGTCCCGCCCGCGAAATCAATGCCGAGGTTCGCCGACCCTCTGGCAATCTGGATGACCGCCACAATTCCCAGTACCACCATGATACCGGAAAAAAGGAAAGCCCAGCGGCGCTTCCCCATGAAATCGACATCGGTTTTTCCAAGGATCTCTAACATGCAGGCTCCTTCAAACTAGATGCTTAACTGTTCCACTTTGTGTCGTTGATTCAAGAGATCGAAGATGACCTTGGTGCCTATCAGGGCTGTAAACAGATTGATCCCGATTCCGAGACATAGGGTCACGGCAAATCCTTTGATCGGCCCCGTACCGAAGAGGAACAGCGCCACCCCCGTGATCAGGGTGGTTACGTGAGAGTCGACAATCGTCAGTAGCGCCTTGTCATATCCTCCGTCCACCGCCAGCCGCACCGCTTTCCCCAGTCGCAGCTCTTCACGAATACGCTCGAAAATCAGGACGTTCGAATCGACGCCCATCCCCATCGTAAGCACGATCCCGGCGATCCCCGGCAAGGTCAGGGTTGCATTCAGGGCTGAAAGTGCCCCGATCAAACACAACAGATTGAGCACCAGCGCAAAGTCCGCAATCACCCCGGACATCCGGTAATACACGATCATGAATACCACCACCATGGCACCGGCAAACAGCGTGGCCTGCACACCTTTCTCGATCGAATCCTTCCCCAGCGACGGTCCGACCGTCAGGTCTTGAATGATCTTGAGCGGAGCCGGCAAGGCGCCGGCCCGGAGCACGATGGCCAAGTCGTTCGCCTCTTGCATTGAAAACGTCCCGGTGATTTGCGCGCGTCCCCCGGTAATGCGGTCCTGAATAACCGGCGCCGAGTAGATCGTGTTGTCGAGCACGACGGCCATTCGCTTCTTGATGTTGTCGCCCGTAATCCGTTCGAATTCCCGACCACCCTTCGCGTCGAATGTGATCGACACGTAGGGATCGTTGAATTGACCGATCGAGACCCGTGCATCGCTCAACACGTCGCCGGTCAACATGACCCGCTTTTTTACGAGATAGGGAATCCGATATTCGCGGCCGCTATCTTTTTCGAACGCCCGTTCAAAGAGGATCTGATCGCCTTCCGGCAATTTTCCCTCCACCTGCTTCAGCACATCCACTTCTTTATCTTTCGGAATGCGGGCCGGCAGATCGAGCTTCTGCTGGTTATCCTCGTCGAGCATCTTAAATTCGAGCAACGCCGTCTCTTTGATCAGATCCCTGGCGCGCTTGGGCTCTTTGACACCGGGCAGCTGCACGACGATCTGCTTCAACCCCTGCCGCTGCACCATCGGTTCTGCCACGCCAAACTGGTCAATGCGGTTCCGGATCGTTTCCAGTGCCTGGTTGATTGCGGAGTCCTTGATCCGCTTGACCTCGGTCTCCCGCAACTCCCACACCATCCGATTGGCCGATCCGGCAGACTGCGTCTCGCTGAAGGTCGGATAGTCATCGATCATCTTCTGGATCTGTTCCTTGAGTTCGGCGTTTTGAAATTGAATCGTGACCTGGGTCGGTCCCGTCCGCGCCACAGACTCGACGGGAATCTTCTTATCGACCAACCCATCTTGGAGGGACACGACCGATCGATCGACGGCGATCTCGACCGCGCGATCTTCGTCCACTTCCATGACGAGGTGAATCCCGCCCTGGAGATCCAGGCCCAGGGTAATCCCTTTGTTCGGCATCACCCCCTTCAGCCAACCAGGCAATGCCTGATAGATCGGCTGATAGGTCGGGATAAAGAAGATCACCGACAGCACCACCACCGACGCCAACAATGTTAACCGTCCACCCACTTTTTTCATGTGGTCTGTAACCCCTTCGTCACTTGCGGACTATGAGTCCCTATCCTTGTCTTCTTCGTCGCCGCCGCGTAATCGAGCAATCTGGTCCCGTTGCATCCGAATCTTCGTAGTATCGGCGATCTGCAGTGTCACAGTCTCCTTCCCGAGATTCGTCACGGTGCCCCAGATACCCGACGCCGTGACCACCTTGTCGCCCTTCTTCAGGGCTTCCAGCAACGCCTTCTGCTGTTTCGTGCGTTTTTGTTGCGGCATAATGACCAAGAAATAGAAAATGACGAAGATCAGCACGAACGGAATGAGAGACAGGAATGTACTGGAACTCGAACCCCCTCCTCCACCGAACAACTGAGCCATTACGACCGATTGCATGACCATACAAACTCCTCTTCGACAGTGTTAGTCCCGTCCGGTATGCCGATATACATCGACGTCAGCCACGTCTGCATCTGAGGTGTCCGATGCAGTCCGGTCGCGGGATCGGTAAAACTCGTCCCGGAACGACCGTAACGTTCCCTGTGCGATCGCTGACCGCACCTGGCCCATCAGATCGGCAAAATACCAGAGATTGTGGATGGTATT
>DASQFV010000215.1:0-18313 GCA_035632975.1 Nitrospiraceae bacterium | reverse complement strand
GAAGCTTCCCCGTCGCCGGTCTATCACAACCTGACACCGAGTCCTCCACAGGCACTCACGGATTCAAGTAAAAACGGGTATTTCTTGCTGCTCGGCTTCGACACCTCTGCGGAACAGGATCCGCTCCAAGTGGGTTACGACCGCAAGGTGGACGGGAGCGCTCTTCAAGCTGCGAACGCCTGCATGCTCGGTGATGAGAGGAAAGAGACGACGACAGGGGCACCTGCCAACGTGATCCGTGGATGGTTCACCAGTGCCGACCCGGTGGCACAGCTGAAGCCGCAGGCTGCAGCGGTACGATCATGGGCGGCACAAGAATCGCTTGCCCTCAGGCGCTACCAACAATGGCTTTCAATGCCGTTTGAAGATGTGGGATACGGACAAATCTTGAGCCCGAACTGTACCCATATTCTGTTGGCCCATCGGCTATACCTTGCAGAAGGGTTTGCGCAGGATCTCAGCACTGGCCTCGGTCGGCTTGAGACCGATATGGGATCTTGGCGCGCTGTGCTGGGGCAGTCGAGGACGTTGATGGTGAAGATGCTGGCAGCGACGGCAGTCCAGGACGATGTCGCAATCGCATCTGGGCTCTTCACCCGTCAGGACCTCGATGGGACAGCGATTGGTCGACTCGGCAAGATCGTTCGTCCCTTCGATCAGATTGAGCTGTCCCTCCAATGGCCGATGCAGAGCCATCTCGCGTGGGCGACTAAGGCCACGACAACGAGCCTGAAGAACGACAAGACCAACGAGCGCCCTCTTTACGTTGCCCTGGTGGCGAAGATGCCGCTTCCCGTGCAGCAGCGATCCAATGCCTATGCGGACTATTACGAGGCAGCGAGCAAAGCTGTGGCGGAAGGGCGCTACACCAATTTGCCGAAACCGTCCAGCTTCATTCGCACGCCCGCTGTCAGCGTGGTGGACTACGTGGCGAATCCGATCGAGCACATCATCGGAATCGAGCCACTTCCCTCTTGGGATCCCTATGTTGGACGTATGGTGGAGACCGATGCGCGGCTTCGTCTGGCAAGCCTGCAAGGCTGGATGAGACGAGGGGCACAAGAGGGAGATGTGTTCACGCGCCTCGCAAAGGCAGGACAGGCCCACTACGATCCCTTTACCGGTCTTCCGATGATGGTCGATCAGCGGAAGGGTGTAATGTATAGTGTCGGGCAAGACGGCAAAGATCAAGAAGGTGATCCCCTGCGCGATGTAGTCGCAACAATTCCCAAGACTCAATCAGTCGTGCCTGAGAGCCGCCGCTCCGTGTCCCCGCCTCGGTCCAGGTAATCTACCGGTCCCCTCCGTGGACAAAGATTTCTGACTCCTTGGCCCGCTCCGGTTGCTTGACACTGCCGGTCGTATTCCACAGAATCACGGCACATCGTTCATGCGAATAGGCACCATGGCGTTCTCACAATCACCATTTCCACACATTCCCTCGGCCAGGAAAGGGACCACATTTCAATCCGCCATTCCGACGCAAATCGTGTCGAACGAAGAATTCGCCCCCTTCGGCCGGACCGCAGCTCAGGCTCGTGTTGAACAGCTCGCCGGCGCGCTCGTGGAACGGACCTCAGTTCGACGAGGATTCACGCGTCGAGACTTTCTCAAGACGACAGGCGGGATGGCAGCCGCGTTGCTGGCCATGAACTCGGTCTTTGGAAAGTTCTTTGACATTGGAGAGATCGAACTGTTTGAAACGACAGCCTTTGCCGAGCAGCAGGGCACGCCCTATTTTATCTTCGATGTGCAGACGCATTACGTCGGCTCGCACTACGATCCGACAGATACCGAAGACAATCGAAAGGGTGCCGTCTCTAAGCAGGCGCTGCTGTCGCTCAGACGATGGATACGGGAATCAGGACTCAACCCGAAGCTTGCGGGCGATCGAGGCACCATCGACGATCTTTCGTGGAAGAATTTTGTGAAAGAAGTGTTTCTCGACAGTGAGACCACCATCGGCCTCATCAGTACGCCGCCGGGGCCGTATCCGCAAGAAGCGGTTGTGCCGCCGAACGAGATGGCGCATATCCGCGACGAGATCAATCGCCTCGCGCAATCCCAACGAATGCTCGCACATGGATTGGCTACCCCCCAACTGGGGGCAGCTGATTTAGACTTCATGGCGATGCAGGCGGAGACACTCAAGGTCGACGCGTGGAAGTGTTACACCGGCTCTTGTCCAAAGGGATTCGATCGTGGCTGGTGGATGGATGATGAGAAGATCGCCTATCCGATGCTGGAGCACGCCCGGAAGCTCAACATTAAGCGTGTCTGCGTCCACAAAGGACTTCCCCTTGGGCCGGTGCCGGACTACAACCACCCCAAGGATTTGATCAAGGCCGCCAGAGATTTTCCGGACATCGATTTCCTGGTCTATCACTCGGGGCTCAAGAGTGCCTCGACGGTGGATCAGGTGTTTGCGAAGACAGGCGACATTCCCTGGACCACCGAGTTCTGCCGCATGAAGCAGGCGCAGCCTGGAATCAAGAATATCTACATGGAGCTCGGTTCGACCTTTGCGCAGCTCGTCACGACTCATCCGGCGGTCTGCGCGCATTTACTTGGGCAGATCATTGAAGCGTTCGGCGCCGATCACGTGCTCTGGGGAACGGACTCCATCTGGTATGGCACGCCGCAATGGCAGATCGAAGCCTTTCGGCGGTTCCAGATTCCAGATCAGTTGATCGAGCAGCATCGCTACCTGCCGCTCACGCGCCAGGTAAAGGAGCGGATCTTCGGACTGAACGCGGCGCGTGTGTTTGGCGTCGATGTCAAGGCGAAGCGGAATGAGTTGCCGCAAGACGTTCTGGGGCAACTCAGGATGAGCTATCTAGAAGAAGGACCGGAGCCGAGCCGCAAAGTCTACGGATGGGTGGTGGGATGAATGCCGTGAGGCGTCAGGCATAAGGGGTAAAGCGAACGCCTCACGCCTTACCTCTTACGTCAGTGAGGAGGGTCTATAGATGAAAAGCGAGATACTCTATCCCGGAGCATTTCCCATGGTGCGGGTGGAATTGGCGGCTGGTGAGAACATCAAAGCAGAGTCGGGCGCGATGGTGGCTTGTTCACCGACCATCGACATTGAAAGCAAGATGGAAGGTGGCTTTCTCGGAGCCCTGTCGCGAAAGTTCCTGACAGGAGAGAAGTTCTTCTTCCAGACGCTGCGCGCCAGCCGTGGTCCCGGAGAAGCGTTGCTGGCTCCTACGGTGCCCGGCGAAATTGTCATTTTGGAACTCGATGGCGTGAATGAGTACATGGTGCAGAAAGACGGATTCCTCGCGGGCGCCGACGCGATCGTCATCGAAAGCAAAATGCAGAGCCTGAGCCGTGGATTGCTGGGCGGAGAGGGTTTCTTCATTCTGAAAATCAGCGGGAAAGGGACACTCGCTCTGAACAGCTTCGGGGCCATTCACAAGATCGAGTTGAAGCCCGATCAGGAATACATCGTGGACAATAGCCACCTGGTGGCCTGGTCCTCCACGACCTCCTACAACATCGAAAAAGCCACCTCCGGCTGGGTTGCCAGCTTCACCTCAGGCGAAGGGTTTGTCTGCCGGTTCCGAGGGCCTGGACTCGTATACATTCAAAGCCGGAACCCGGGCAGTTTCGGAGCGTGGATCAGGCAGTTCATCCCGGTCTCCGAGTAGCGGATGCTGAAAACGCCTACGTTATCACCCGCCCGACCCAGGCGCGCCGAGACGCGCCAGTGCCCAAGCTTCGTTCTCGTCTGCGGCCTCGTTCGCGGTCACCTTGAGCAGCCGTACAACCCAAGATGACTGGTATGAGTCCCAATGCTCTCTGTTTCGGTGACGAGTTTCCTGCCAGCGGTGTGCCTTGCCTTGTTCAGGTGGAGGAGCATGGACTCACCGTCACTTTTGCATCTGATACTGCCGATGGCCAGCCCGAATCCGTTCCTTTTTCAAGCCTGACCGTCTCGGCGGGGGGACTGGATCATGATCAGCTGGTCGTGAAATGGGCTGGGCCAAAGGGGGAGCGGACGCTCTACTTAAAGAACCCTGACGTGATTCGCGCCTTCCGCCAAACGGCGCCGGATCATTTGAGTCACTCCTTTGAAAAAGCGGCAGAACGCGTCCGCCAGGTGCGTCACCGGAGCCGGCTCGTCTGGAGCCTGGTCGGCGGGGTGATCCTGGCCACGGTGCTGGGACTCTGGTTCGGGTCTGATCTGCTCGTCGAGCTTGCCGTGAGTCGGATTCCGGTGGAGTGGGAACAAAAGCTGGGGGAATCGGCCTATCGGGATTATCTCACTCACCAGGAGGTGATGAAAGAGGGTCCCGCGGTCACAGCGCTGGGAGAGATGACACAACGTCTGACCGAGCAGATTCCGAATAATCCCTACAAGTTCGAAGTGACCGTGGTGAAGAGCGACGTCGTCAATGCCTTCGCGCTGCCTGGTGGGTATGTGGTGGTGTTCACGGGGCTCGTGAAAAAAGCAGAAAGCGGCGAAGAAGTGGCGGGCGTGTTGAGCCATGAGTTGAACCACGTGCTGCAACGGCATGGGCTTGAACGAATCGTGAAAAGTCTTGGTCTGCTCACGGTGGTCGCCATTGTTCTCGGCGATCAACGGGGCCTCGTCGGAATGATGAAACAGCTTGGTGTCGAGCTGCTCACGCTCAAGTTCGGCCGGGAGCAGGAGACCGAGGCCGATCTGACGGGATTGCAATTGCTCCAGCGGGCGAAGATCGATCCCTCCGGCATGATCCGGTTTTTCGAACGGCTCTCGGAGAAAGACGAGGGTCGGATTGAATGGCTGTCTACGCATCCGATGAGCACAGCCCGGGCCGACCGATTGAAAGCGGAGCTCGCCGCCCTACCGAAGAAATCGCCGGAGCCTTTTACGTTCGACTGGAAACAGGTGCAGGCTTCACTCGGATCCCAGCCGGGCGCCGCCCCATGAACCAGCGTAGAGCCTTTCGAATCGGAGTGATTGCCGATACCCATGGCCGATTCGATCTAGCCATCCGGCGACACTTCCGAGGCGTCGATCATATTCTCCACGCCGGTGATATTGGCGATCAATCCGTGATTGAACAGCTGGAGCAGATCGCTCCGGTCACCGCCGTCTCCGGCAACGTCGATGGGTACGAGCAAAGTGGGTTTCCATCTGAAACTGTGGTGACACTCTTTGGAATCCGCGTCGGACTCCGCCATGTGGTATATGAGGGCGGGAAGCTCACAAAAGACGGTCGAGCCTTTCTGGATCGTGAACAGCCTGATATCTGCATCTTCGGTCACACGCACCAGCCGAAAGTGGAATGGTTTGGGAAGACACTGCTCTTTAACCCGGGTTCGGCCGGCCCAAAAAGGTTCAAGTTTCCACGGGGTGTGGGCATCCTTGTTTTTGCGAGGCAGGGGATAATCCCGAAGTACATCCTGCTCGATGTTAGACGGGTGAAGGCGATGCCCTGTTAGGCCATGAAATCCTACTTAGGATGTGTCTTGGGTGGCCCAGCGGCAGAAGCTCCGTACGCTCCTCCAGCAACCACGCGGCAAATCATGAACGCCCTCCCTCTCGATGTCAGCCTCTGGGTGCACGCGTGCAGGAGGAGGATGCCACCATGGACCTTGACAGGTATGCAGGAGGTGGGCAGTATCGTCCGCCTATGAGAATAACACTGAACATTGACGACAGCCTTCCTCATCGAGCCGCCAAGCTCATTGGTCTCAAAGAAAAAACCGCACTTGTACGGTTAGGGCTCGAGGCATTGATAGCCAAACAGTCAGCCCGTCGCCTCGCTGAACTGGGTGGCACCGAAAAGGCCCTACAGCTTGTAGGGCGACGGCGTTCTGGCAGTGTGTGATCCTTGTAGAGGATAGAGAGAGAATCCGGAAACCAGTCGACTTTCGCGCTTCCTTAATAAACGAGGGTGACAATGATGCGGAGAGTGAGCGCATTAATTTGCGTGACCTTGCTGGGGCTATTTCTCACGGGTTGCACGAGCGCAGTCTCCTTGGCTAACAAAGGAGGACTGGACCAGGAAATAAAGATTACCTCAGATCCTCCCGGTGCAGAGGTTTTCCTCATGGGTTCCATACCTCTCGGCGAGACCCCACTTCTGAATGTAAAAATTGAAAGAACAAAGAATACTTTCCTGACTTTTAAGAAGGAGGGATATGAAGACCAAAATCTCCTCCTGAGACATCACTATCACGTCGTTCTGAATCCAAGGAAAGCTTCCCGTGAACAAAAAGAGCAGTTTGCACGAATTAAGACAGCGAGAAATCTCACGCTGATAGGTTATTCAGAGATTCAACAAAATTTGGCCGTTGGGCATGGAGAATATCTCGCGAGTCTATTGGTAACTTTAAGGGTGCCAGAATCTGAGCAAGGCAATGCAATACGTCAGTTACAGGAGCTCATAGCGGATTCAGCGGACCCGTTAGATTTTTCGGATAAGGTTCTCGATCGTTTTCATGTGTCACGGTTCTGGTGAAACTGGCCGGACTTGATTCCTTGAAATCTTAAGATGAAGAAATGCGTTCTACCGCCGCTCGACGCGCTACATTTTGCTTGCTATATTCTGCTGCATTCGAAAAAAACTAGAAGAGATACACCCAATCCTTTTCGAGAGGGAGATCAGTGAAATGCGAATTATGATGTTCCTGCTACTGGGCATGGCATTTGTAGATATCCATACGGGCGTTGTGTTCGCCGCAAAGAATTCAGATACAGGCCCTGGGTGTGGCTTAGGCACACTCGCATGGGCAGATTACAAACATCCGAAAAACATCGCGCCACAAGTGATGATGGCCACCACCAACGGAACGTTATTTAATACTGTCGGCATCAGCTTCGGTCTTTCGGGGTGTACAAATGATGGAACCGTGATGGCTGAGCACAAGACAGAGGTGTTTGTCGCCTCGACGTTTGAAAGTCTCTCTCAGGATATGGCGCGGGGGCAGGGCGAACATCTTGCGTCACTCGCGAAGATGATGGGCGTCTCCGTTGAACATCAGCCGGCATTTTTTTCTCTGGCACAGGATCGGTATCGAACCTTGATGGAGAGAGGTGAAAATTCGCCGCTCGCAGTCATCAAGGCACTCCAAGAGACGATGGTTGGACATTCAGTGATTGCCGGCATCGGGGAGAGGCCATAAGGATTTTTTCTCAACAGAATGTTCAGTTTCAGCTATAATGCGGTCGTTGCGTTTTACGTAACAGAGCGCTATCCACTCATATATAGGGAGGAGGATTTATGTCGAAAAAAGTGCTCATGTTATCGGTCGCGGTGCTCTTTGGCATGGAGGCAGGCGTCGCAATGGCGACCAATCCTGACACAGGACCCGGTTGTGGCTTAGGAAAGATATTATGGGCTGATAACAGGCACCAAAAGAATATCGGGCCTCAAGTCTTGATGGCCACGACCAATGGGACTGGCATGAATACATTTGCCATCAGTTCCGGGACATCAGGTTGCACGAACGATGGGAAGATAATGGCTGAGCACAAAGCTACTGTTTTCACTGCGGCAAATTTCGAGAACCTATCCCAAGATATGGCACAGGGTCGAGGTGAGCATCTGGCCTCCCTAGCTACTCTTATGGGCGTACCGGCCAACTACCAAGGCGAGTTTTTCGCCATGACCCAGAATCAGTACACCGCCCTTATCCGTAAGGGTGAAGCTTCACCAGTCGCGATGGTCAAAGCGATCAATGACGCAATTGCCTCGCATCCAGTCCTTGCCCAAGTTTCAACTCGCTAACCATCAGCATGGGGCTCCAGCCATATGGCCGGAGCCCCATGTCTTTCTGACCCGCCGCTTGTACATCGTCCTACTGCTGTTCATTCTGCTTCTCGTTCCAGTCTTGCCGGTCGATGCTGGTGAGCCTCCCGAGAATGCCTACCTTGTCGAATTGATCAACAAGGCTTTGCAGGCCAAGCTCGCCGGCGAGCGAGAGTGGCATCTCCTGCTCCACTACCGAAAGGATCTGTTTGGCGGCCACACAAGTGAGCAGGACGACCCGGGGTTTTTCATGTCACCCGATGGGAAAACTGATCCACAGGCAGAACTCGACGCGACGCTGAAGCAATTCTTCTCCGAGGAGCTTGTTGGGCGCTCGAGGCAGCCGGCTCAATGCGCCTTTATCGCCCGGTACCACTGGTTGCGGGAACGGTTGCAATTCGACGATTCCCGTTTGCCGAAGATGGCATGCGAACGGTTTGACCGCTGGTTCAATGACTTTCAGGCCCAATCGATCACGCTCATTTTCCCCTCTGCCTTCTTGAACAATCCCGCATCCATGTTCGGTCATACTTTTCTTCGGATCGATCAGAAGGGCCAGACCGAACAAACCAGAATTCTGGCGTATACGATCAACTATGCGGCGTACGTACCTCCTGACGCCGGAATAGCCTATCCGGTCCGTGGCATTTTCGGCGGGTACAGCGGATACTTTTCGACGTATCCCTATTACTTGAAGGTGCAGGAGTATCGAGACATCGAAAATCGGGATATTTGGGAATATCGCCTCAATTTCTCGGAGTACCAGGTAAGGCGGTTGCTGATGCACTCGTGGGAATTCGGGAATGCCTCCTTCGACTATTTCTTCTTCAAAGAGAACTGCTCCTATCATCTCCTGGCGCTTCTCGATTATGCCGATCCCACCCTACATCTCACCGACGAGTTTATTTTGTGGACCGTTCCTGCCGACACAGTCCGGCTGATTGCATCGAAACCAGGGCTGGTTTCCGACATCGCCTATCGGCCCTCCCGCAGCAACGTGATCCGGCGGAAACGTGAATCTTTACCGGCAAGTGAACGAAAACTGGCGCATCGAATCACGCAAGATCTCGGCGAACTCACCACACCGTCTTTTGTCCAATTGGATCCTACGAAGCAGGCGTTTCTGCTCGATCTTGCTTCAGACTATCTTCGGTATCGATCCGAGACAACCGATTCCCTGCCGCCTGAATGGAAAGAGCGTAATCGGGCAGTCCTGACGGCTCGGAGCCAACTCAGGATTCCATCTGAAGAGTTCAAGGTGGTGCCCTTTGCGAAACAACCAGAATTAGGGCACAAGACTTCCCGAGCTGCTGTGGGAGCCGGTTGGCGGAACAACGACACGTTTGAAGAGATCACAGCGCGGGCCGGTTATCACGATCTGCTCGATCCGGAGGTTGGGTATACGCCGGATGCGCAGATTGAGATCGCGTCGCTGACCCTCCGGCACTACAACAGGGCAGACCAGACGAGGATTGAACGGGCGACACTTGCCAACGTCTTGTCCCTCTCGCCGATTGACTCGGTGTTTCGCTCACCATCGTGGAAGGTCAATGTGGGGATGCAGACAATCAAACACAACGAGTGTCAACTCTGCAGCAATGGTGTCATGAATGTCGGCATTGGGGGAGCCATCGAGTCCCGATTGCTGACGCGGGAAGTCCTGTTCGCATTTGCAGAAGCCGAGGCGAATTACAGTCGTGCTTATGAAGAACGGCATCGCATCGGCGGCGGTGGAACCGTGGGGTTGCTGGCTGACATAACCGAGCGCTGGAAAATTATGGCCACCGGTACATACTTGAAGTATGCGCTAGGCGAGACCTCCGACGATATTCGGTGGTTTGTCGGATCGCGCTATACACTCATGCAGAACTGGGCGCTGAGGCTGGAGTACAACCACCGTGACCGCGATAATGATGTGCTGTTCAGCCTGCAGGGTTTTTTTTGATCCGGCTCAAGGATTTGCGACACTCTCGATTGTATACATTTTCCACTTGCGCCATATCCATATTATTTCAAATTGACAGATCATGTACGTACTACTATACTCCGCCCCGGTGATCCCTACCAAAAGAAAGGTGGGTGAATCACACGATTTAATTCTATCTTTCACAAGGAGGACTCATGAAGCAGATAAAGCTTGCTTTGACACTCGCAGGTATTACAGCGGCGTTTGGCCTGGCGGCCTGCCAGATCGTCGCCTCACCGATGGCTGGGACAACTTTCAACGAGACGAAATACGGGAACATCGCGACGGAGGAAAGCGCTGCGAACAAAGAGGGGAAAGCCTGCGGCACGTCGATTTTGGGGGCGTTTGCCCAGGGTGATGCGAGTATCGTTGCTGCCAAAGCCAATGGTGGAATCACGAAAGTCTCGTCAGTGGACCATTACGCCAAGAATATCTTGGGGATCTTCGGCGAATGGTGCACGATCGTCAAGGGCAGCTGATTATCGAACCGTCCGCAATCGAAGGGGCCTTTGGGGTAGAAGCCCCAGAGGCCCTTTTATTTTGGTCGACGCTGCTGACCAATGCGGTATAGGGCAGACTCGAGATGTGGCCATTCCCATTGGTGCTCCCGGTTTTCTTCTCGTTGTCGCTTGCCCTCATGATAGTATTGCTGCAACCTGGCTGGGTCGCAGCCGCTGAGACCGCTGACGTAGATGTTGGCCTGTACGCACTGGGTGCATTTCCTTCAGATCAAGGCCTCTTTGCCCAGGGGGGCAACCCCTCGGACACCAGGATTGCCAATGGGGTCGGAGCCGGTTTCAAGGCCGCGGTGTTTCCCCACGGTTTGGGAAATATCATCGGGGTTGGGCTGGAGTATTCCGGTCATGGAAGTGAGATCTCATTTTCTTCGCCGGTGAACGCAGGGTCCTCAGCTAGTACAAACCTCTGGGTCTTCAGTTCAATGGTGAATCTGACTCTTCGCTACCCTGGGAAGGCGTTTGTCCCTTACATCGGTCTCGGGGGTGGTTATTCGAGCGGAGTGCTCACCCATGCCAATATTCCGGGTCGTTCGGACCGTGATTTTGAAGGTTCATGGACGTTGAGCTATCAATTCTTTGGCGGGTTGCAAGGCAATCTGACCGAAAAGGTATATCTGTTCAGCGAGTACAAGTACCTCTCGGCCGACTATCACTGGAAGGAGCTCGCGCTGGATTTTCGCTCACAGTACGCCTTGTTTGGCATCGGGCTGCGCTTCTAAATCGTTCTTCTCCGAAGTAATACGCGATGAGCATCCTCGACCGATTCTTCATCTATCATCCTGAGCCGTGGCAAGATCGAGATTGGGCTCAGCTCAGCGGGGTTCCGCTGGAAGAAGTGTGGTTTCAGGCAGCTGATGGAGCGCGGCTGTTCGGGTGGTACGTCGAATCTTCGGCAACGAACGCCGTGGTTCTCTGGTGCCACGGCAACGCCGGGAACATTATCAACCGACTGGAGAACCTGCGCGAACTCTATCGGATCGGTCTGTCGGTGTTCCTGTTCGATTATCGCGGCTACGGCCGGAGCCAGGGGCGGCCGTCGGAGGAGGGGCTCTATCAGGATGCGCTGGGGGCACACGATTATCTGACGCGAACCAGAATGATTCGCCCTGAGCGCATCGTCCTATTCGGGCGCTCGCTCGGCGCGGCTGTCGCAGGGGAACTTGCCACGCAGAAGCCTGCCGCGGGGCTGATTCTCGAATCATCTTTTCCGTCCATCGAAGCGGTGGCCAAGTTCCATTACGGCGGGGTGCCGGTCCATTGGCTGCTCGGGGCAGACTTCAGATTGATCGATCGCCTTCCGCAACTCTCGCTGCCGAAGCTGATCATTCACGGCGACAAAGACGACATTATCCCGCTCGAATTGGGCCGGCAGGTCTTCGAGGCGGCCAAGCAACCAAAATTCTTCCACGTCATTCCCGGCGCCGACCACAACAACACCTACCAGGTCGGGGGCGCGGCCTATTTCCGACGATGGGCCGAGTTCGTTCAAACCGCCGTCCGATCCTAGCCTGCGCTCAAGCGAAACGGGCGAGACTTGTGAGAAGGGCACGATCAGAAGTTCGATGTTCGGGGTTCGAATTTCCGAAAACAAGCTTCGGATCTCGCGACCTCGCCCGTCACGCGAGTCGCGCTCCTCGCGAGCCATTGCACGATTTCAGAGGAATTGATTGGAGATTGCTTCGGCATTTGGTACAGTGCGCGCCACGGAACACGTCCATCCGGTCGTGGCTTAGGTGAGACCGAGACGTGTGTACCAAGGGAGGCCACGGTGGAGATTGTCTTACGGCGCCATGCTGTTTGTGTGCTGGGTCTAGCCCTTTCGATTTGCGTAGGCTGCGCTGGACAAACCAGCACAGCGCATAAGGATTTGCTTGGTGATGCCGCATCGTTGTCCACCCCGTCTCAGCCCGTAGACGCTGAACGTTCCGTTGCAACTCTAGTCGCAGATAAGACTTCCGAGCCGACTCCCTCGTCGCCGCCAGAGACTCAATCGGACGAACCGCTTGATCCATTTGCCAGGGCCGATGAGGGAGCCGGTGAGGAGTATGATCCCTGGGAACCCGTGAACACCAGCTTCTTCGAGTTCAACCGCCAGGTCGATCGATTCGTGCTCAAGCCCGTTGCGAAAGGGTATGATTTCGTCATGCCCAACCTAGTCCAGGTCGGCATCAGCAACATTTTTTACAATCTCCGGTTCGCTCCCCGCTTTTTTAACAATGTGTTTCAGGGCAAGATGAAAGGCGCCGGCATCGAAGTCGGGCGGTTCCTGATCAACAGCACGGTTGGATTGGCCGGGTTCTTCGATGTCGCAAAACATGTAGACCTCGTGACACCGGAAGAAGACATGGGGCAGACTCTTGGATTCTATGGTGTCAAACCAGGCCCCTATCTCGTGTTGCCGCTGCTCCAGCCCTTCACCGTTCGGGATTTTGTTGGATATGTCGGTGATGTGTTTCTCAATCCGATCAACTGGCTTGTGGTGCCGATCATCGAGGTCGACGGCATACCCTCCGTGGTCGCCCACGAGGACGATATGACGTCGACCTTAATCCAGCTTGGGGCCCGCGTAGGAGCGATCGTCAATGAACGGTCGCGGAATCTCGAAACGTACGAGGGAGTCGAGGAAGCGACGTTGGATCTCTATACCGCCGTGCGCAACGCCTATCTGCAGAAGCGTGCCCAGGCAGTCAGGGAGTAGGGAAGTGCTGAGTCCTGAGAATAGGAAGCGCCACCCTTAGCACTCAGCACTCAACGCTCAGCACTAAGAAATTACGCCCAGTTCCCGACCGACGGCCGCGAAGGCGGCGCTGGCGCGCACAAGCTGCTCGTGCTGGTGGGCCGCCGACATCTGAACGCGAATTCGCGCCTGGCCTTCCGGCACAACCGGGTAACTGAATCCCACGACATAGATCCCTTCCTCCAAAAGCCGCTCTGCCATCCTGGCGGCGAGTGAAGCGTCACCCAGCATGATCGGGATAATGGGATGCTCGCCGGGAATGAGTCGGAATCCGAGGGCGGTGAGTTGCGCACGGAAGAACGCCGCGTTCTCGCGCAGCCTGGCCCGTAACTGGTCGCCTTGGGCCACGAGGATCACGGCCCGTCGAGCCGCCGCGGCGATGACCGGGGGGAGTGAATTCGAAAACAAGTAGGGTCGCGACCGCTGCCGCAACAGCTCAACGATTTCCTTTCGTCCCGAAGTAAACCCGCCGGCCGCGCCGCCCAATGTCTTGCCTAGCGTGCTAGTGACGATCTCGATTCGGTCGGCGACGCCGAAATGGTCCGGCGTGCCGCGCCCGTTGCGCCCGAGCACACCGGTCGCGTGACTGTCGTCCACGATCACCGCTGCATCATACCGATCCGCCAGCTCGACGATCCGATCGAGTTTCGCGAGATCGCCATCCATGGAGAAGACTCCGTCCGTCGCAATCAGGCGAAGGCGATAGGATGCCGCGTCGCGCAACTTGGCTTCCAGGTCTGTCATATCGGAGTGCGCGTAGCGGAACCTGGTGGCCTTGCAGAGCCGGATGCCGTCAATCAGGCTGGCGTGGTTCAACGCGTCGCTGATGACAGCGTCTTGCTCGCCCAGTAGTACCTCAAAGAGCCCGCCGTTGGCGTCGAAGCAGGAACTATAGAGGATCGTGTCCTCGGTGCCCAGGAAGGTGCTGATCGCCTGTTCGAGTTGTTTGTGGAGATCCTGCGTGCCGCAGATGAACCGGACGGAGGCCATTCCGTAGCCATGCTCTTGCAGTCCGGCGGTTGCGGCCAGTCTGATGTCAGGGTGGTTGGCGAGTCCCAGGTAGTTGTTGGCACAGAGATTGAGGACCTCACCTTGCGCCACGCGAATCTCGGCCCCCTGCGGACCGAGGATCCGCCGCTCAGACTTGTAGAGGCCTGCCGCGCGGATCTCAGCGAGTCGCTCTGAAACAGTTTTTTTGAATGAGTGGTAGGCCATCTTTTTCGTGAGGCGTGAAACGTAAGGCGTGAGAGAACGGCAAGGGGAAAGCGCTAGTTACCTATCACCTTACGCCTCACTCACGGAACCAGCACCACCTTCCCGCACTGGCCGGAATTGATCAACTCGAACCCTCGGGCGAAGTCTTTCATGGGAAACGCATGGGTGATCACTGGCTTGATATTGAGTCCTGCCTGGAAGAGACCGGTCAAGCGATACCAGGTTTTGAAGAGTCGGCGGCCTGTAATGCCGTAGACGCGAATCCCCTTAAAAATAATTTCATTCGCGAGATCGCAATTCATCGGGCCGGTTGGAATGCCGAAGAGTGTCACGCGTCCCCCGTTCTTCACGGCACCGAAGGCTTGATGCAATGCCGTAGGGTTCCCGGACATTTCGAGCGAGGCGTCGACGCCTTCGCCGGCGGTGATCTCGCGAATGGCGGCGGCGATGCGGTCCGCTGTCTCGGTCTTGGCGTCGAGCAGGTGATCGACACCGACTTGTTTGGCGAGATCCAGGCGGTACGCACTGACATCTGTGGCGATGATCATGGCGGCGCCGGCCGTTCGTGCGACGGCGGCCGCGAAGAGTCCGGTCGGACCACAGCCGGTGATCAAGACCGTCTGTCCCGTGAGGTCTTCGACTAAGGCGGCGTCGACGGCGTTGCCGAGCGGTTCTTGGACGCAGGCGAGTTCCGGCGGAATGGTGGGGGAGGTCTTCCAGAGCACAGTTTCAGGCAAGACGACGTACTCCGCGAACGACCCGTCGCGATCGACGCCGAGGATGCGGTAATTCTTGCACACATGCGCCTGTCCGGTGCGACATTGGAAACAGTGACCACATGTGAGGTGCGACTCGGCGGCGACGTAATCGCCCACCTTGACGAGCGTCACATCCGAGCCGACTTCCACGACTTCGCCGCACATTTCATGGCCAATGATGCGCGGTGGGTGAATGCGGCTGTGAGCCCAGGGATCCCAATTATAAATATGGGCATCCGTCCCGCAGAGAGAGGTGGCTGTGACGCGGATGATCGCATCGGTGTGGCCCGGTTTCGGATCCGGCCTGTCGGTGGCGGTCAACCCTGGTTGTGCCGATGTCTTGACGAGCGCACGCATGGGCCCATTGTATACCACGTGCTCGATCCCGCCTACTCTTAGTAGGCTTCGGAAAAACTATTCTGCCACACCAGGAGCATGCTCCCGCAGGATGTTCAATAAGGCCGTCTTTGTCGTGCGTGAAAGGTTTCAGAGGAAGAGCCTTCGGCAATCCTACGTTTTACCTTTCACTTTTCACGTCTCACGCGTACCGATCTTCATACGCTGGCGGACTTTCTCAGCATCCTGCTAGAGAAAAAACGGGTTGCGCCAGGGTTCGCGAGATCGGTAGGATGCGACCTATGAAGGCTCTGCACTACCGAGGTCTTATGCTGTTGGTGGGGATGTGTTGTGTGGCACTCTTCTGTCCCGGCCTTATCGCACCAGCGCGCTCCGCATCATCGCCACAGACGGCTTCCTCGTCCGGCCCCACGAAGCGGTGGGCGCAGTTCGAGTTGAGCCAAGCGGAGTCGATGGGGGATCCGCAAACCGGCAAGCCTTTCACGCTGACGATTGTTCTTGGAGGCGTGACAGCGAGTATGACTCCGGTGGTGGCGACCTGTGAATCGATTGCGTTTCAAGCCCAGACGATCACGCTTGAGCCGGATGCAGAGTCGATGGCGTTGAAGGGGACGGTGACGCTCGAACCGATCCTGATGAGTCGAACCTCCGTGCCACCAAGGGTGGCGCGAGTCCAAGTGACGTTTGCTCGATCCCGCCAGAACAAACTCGAACGGTTTATGCGGCGGGTCGTGTATGTGACCATGGATCGTTCGGGGCCGGCCAATGAGAGTAGCGAATTGCCGTCCGCTCTTCCCGAGGAATCGCAGAGCGAGGATGTCATCTTGGACGAAGTGCAACCGGCCGTGGAGCCGGTCTCGACCGGCGCCTTAGCCGAGGAAGATCTGGTCCCGTTTGCCTCCCCAGGAGAGGGGAAGGCGTACTGGCAGCATGTGAGTCACCTCATCAGCCGGAGTTGGGCCCGCCAGGTTCGAGGAATCCGGCGTGCGCCAAGCAGCGAAACGGTGAAGGTCCGTTTCAAGATGTTTCCCAACGGCCGCGCCCAGCTGATCGAGATTGAGAAAGGCTCCGGCGCGCGCGAAATCGACGAAGCCGGAATTCATTCGGTGGTCAACGCCCAACCGTTCCTGCCGTTTCCCAGCGAGTTGGGAGAGAACGTGATGGACGTGCATGTCCGGATGCGAACCGGTAGTCGGGGACGGTCTCGCGAGGTGCAGTCGGTCGGGAATCTATCACACAGCAAGCCTGATGCGTCGGGCCAGCCTTCGAAGAAGTAGGTTGCAACCCATTCAGACCCTGGCCGGGATACGTTTGACCTGGGAGAGTGATTCATGCTGATGAGAAGAGGGCAGAATTGGCGTGTGCTCTTGCTGCTCGGAGCGACGGTCTGGTTCCCGTTGGTGGTTCACGCAGAACCAGCTCGTTGGAACGTGGATCCTGACCATTCGACGATCGAGTTTCGTGTCACGCACATGGTCGTGTCGAAGACCACTGGCCGGTTCATGGACTATGCCGGGTTTATCGACATGGATGCCGAAGCCGGCACCGTGAAGACCATTGAGGCCACGATCAAGACTGGGTCGGTGAATACGAATCACGAGAAACGGGATGCCCACTTGCGGAATGCCGACTTTTTCGACGTGGAACATTATCCGACGATAACCTACAAGATGAAGAGCTACAAGAAAACCACAGAGGGCTATACAGCGGTGGGAGACCTCACGCTGCACGGGGTGACCAAGGAAATCACCCTGGTGGGCCAGTATAACGGGGCGACGAAGGACCCCTGGGGCAATACCAGGGCCGGCTTCAGCGCGGAGGGGAAACTCAACCGCAAAGACTTCGGTATGGTCTGGAACAAGACGTTGGATAGCGGCGGGCTCATTGTTGGCGATGAGGTCCAGATACGGCTAGATATTGAATGTATCAAGGTAAAGTCATAGCAGGATGCTGAAAAAGCCGTTCTTCTCCCCCGCCCAACCGCCGGGCGCCGAGACGCGCCGTTTCCCAGGCATCGTTCTCGTATCGCTTGCCGGATTTTTTGAGCATCCTGCGAGGTTTTGGCCTGCTATGCACTGTGGTTCGTTCGTCCTGTCGAATCGAGCGGCCCCCGCTCATCTTCCTGAGAGCATTCAATGATGAAGGCGATGGTCCTGGCGCGCACAGCGGACGTGGGAACTGCCCCGCTACAGCTTCGCGAGCTTCCAATGCCAGAGCCAGGCCCTGGGGAGGTTTTGGTTTGCCTCACTGTCTGCGGGATCTGCCGGACGGATCTTCACGTCATCGAAGGCGAGTTGGACAACCCCTCGCTTCCTCTCATTCCCGGCCACCAAGCCGTCGGGGTCGTGAGTCAGGTTGGCGCCGGCGTGAGTGAGCGGACGGTCGGCGAGCGAGTCGGGATCGCTTGGCTGCAGCACACGTGCGGCCGCTGCGAATTTTGCACGAGCGGGCGCGAGAACCTGTGCGAGCGCGCCAGGTTTACTGGCTATCAGGTCAATGGTGGATACGCAGAGTATGCGCTCGTCCCGGCAGCATTTGCCTATCCGATTCCACCGGTCTTCAGTGATGAAGAAGCGGCCCCCCTCCTCTGCGCCGGGATCATCGGCTACCGCGCATTGCGCCTGAGTGGAATCCGGCCGGGCCAACGGCTCGGTCTCTATGGATTTGGAGCGTCCGCTCACATTGCCATCCAGATTGCTCGTCATTGGGGATGTCAGGTCTATGTCAGCTCGTTGAAACAGGAGCATCGACGTCTTGCACGTGAATTGGGCGCCGCATGGGTGGGTGGGGCGACCGACAGGCCGCCGGACAAGCTTCACGGTTCGATTATCTTTGCGCCGGCCGGGGAATTGGTTCCACCGGCCTTACGTTCATTGGAGCGCGGCGGCACGCTCGCCCTCGCCGGTATACACATGACGCCGATTCCCTCGCTCGACTACGATCGCGAGGTCTTTGGAGAGCGGGTCATTCGAAGCGTCACGGCCAATACGAAGCAGGACGGCCTCGATCTCCTG
>DASQFV010000214.1:0-8697 GCA_035632975.1 Nitrospiraceae bacterium | reverse complement strand
CAAGTGGAGGACGCGCAGCAGGTCCTCCGGCGTGCGGCGGCCTGTCCGTCGTCGTCGACCGACGCGGCCTATCACGTGGGCCTCGCGTTGGAGCAACAGGGACTCAGACGCGAGGCATTACAAGTCTGGGAGAATGTTCTTGAGCAAGCCCCGAGTGCCTCAGTCAACGAGCGGCCCTTTTTCAACAAGATTCGGCAGCGCATCGCCCACCTGCGTGCCCAACTCACGCCGCAGGACCGAGGGTTCAATGTGACGCCGGTGGCCTCACGCGCCCCCGCCTCCGCTCCCACAGTCGCCTACTAAATTTCACATCCTCCTCCTCGTCTTGTTCCTGGCCCCTGGCCTCGCCGCCAAAACAACTAGGAATTTTCCTACGTCCGAAAAGATTCGGGGGAGCGCAGGTAATGCAGAGACCGCTCATATGAACCATAGCAATGCTCCACCGGCACAGACGCCAGCCACCCTTGCAAAGGCAAGAAGAAAAACCAAAAGGCGATGAAGAAGCGGATGCATCCATGGATACTCAATCTAAAGCTAGGTCGGACAAGGATCCCACACGGATCGCAAAATGAGCATATGGTCTATATGAACAACGTGGGAGGGAGGATGGGCAGGGTCTGGAGGATTGGTTCAGGGCGGAACGGCCCATCGTGAGCCAAGACGCCTGAACAGCCGAAGTCTGATCCCAGATCCAAGCCGCGCGCCACGCCACACCGAGCCTCTACGTCCCGGCCCGGGACTGGCCGCTGATTTTGCGATAGGCGAACAACACCAAAATCGCCCCAATCACGGCCATGATAAAGCCGACCGGATCGCCTTCGCCGTACCATCCAAGAGCGCGACCGATAAACCCGCCCAAGAGCGCTCCTCCGATCCCCAAAAGAATCGTTACGATTATTCCTCCAGGATCACGTCCTGGCATCAACAGCTTCGCCACCACACCAACGATCAACCCGAATAGAATCCATCCTATAATCGACATGACGGCACCTCCTACGTGTTGGAACGGCACTGCATGACGCTCAGATCACCACGGCTCTCCGAATCACCCCGGATTCATCTATCGAACCGGAAGATATCGGAGTCCGGATTAGGTCGACCCAGATGAAGGTCGGTGATGATCTTCGATGCAACGACGCTAAACGTAATGCCATTGCCGCCGTAGCCGAGCGCAAAATAGGCATGGGGAAATTCCGGAGTACGGCCGATGTACGCCAGGCCGTCTTTGGTCTCGCCGAACGTGCCCGCCCAGGTGTACGAGACCTCCAGGTCAAGTCGTGGAAACATGCCGGTGAATCGACGCTGGAGTTTTTTGGTCTTTCTGCCGATCAGCTGCTCACTCTTATGAGCAGTGGCATACGGCACATCTTCGCCGCCTATGATCGCTCGGTCATCCGACGTAGTGCGGAGATAAAAATAGGGCCGCGCCGATTCCCATATCAGTGAGCGGTCCGGCCATCCCTCAAAGTCGTCAAATGGCTCACTAATCAATGCGAACGTGCTCTTGAGGACCCCGACATTCTGCTTTAGGTATTGCTGGGACTCGTAGCCGGTCGCAAACACGACTCGCTGTCCGCTGATTCGAAAGCCTGCTCCCGTGTGCAGGACAACACCGTTGCCGGAGGGCTCCACCTTGGCCACCTCGCAGCGGTCGTAAACACGGAGTCCTTGTTTTTTCGCAGCTTGAATCAGCTGATGCGTCAACCGAAAAGGGTCAACCTGGGCATCCCCATAGGACAGAATAGCCCCTGGAGCAGCAAATGACGCGCGTGACTCGATATCCTTCGCTTCCAAATACTCCACCTGAAAGCCAAAGGCCTTGCGCGTTTCATATTCCTTCCGAAGTTTATACACATCCGATTTCTTGCTGGCGAGATAGAGGCTGGTTTTCCGTTCAAACCCGCAATCGTCCCCCAGTTCACCACCGAGCCGCTCCACTGCATCGATAGCTTCCAGGCCAAGCCTGTAGCTGCGCACCGCGTGCGCTTCTCCCACCGTGCCGATTAAGTCATGAAGCTCCGTATCAATTTCATACTGGAGTAGCGCTGTGCTGGCGGCAGTGCTTCCGCCGCCAATGTCTCGTTTCTCTACAAGGACTGTCTCCACCCCTTCTTGCGCCAAGTGGTATGCCACCAGGGCCCCCGTGATCCCGCCGCCGATGACGACTACCTCACAGGATTCCTCGTGTTTGAGCGATGGATAGTCGGCAAGGAGGCCATTTTTCAAGAGCCAGAATGAGTGTCCAGATCTGAGATCCATACTGGTTGTTTCCTACCAAGGCAACGCGCCTGGCCACCTAGGCCTCAACTGCCCGTAGAAAGTAATGGAAATGATTGTCCATGAAGTGAAATTCCATCGTCTTTAATGGGCTGTCCTGACACAGCGTGTGGGGCGAGGACTTATCGAGCATCATGGCTCGAAAACCGGCAGCGAGCTGGTCAGAATTGCACATGTAGGAGGGGTCTCTTAGGTTTCCTCCTCCACGGCCTGTCGCATCAGGACCTCACGAAGCAGCGTTTCCAGCTCCTGGTCCATCAACTGAATGCTGGATTCGAGCTGCTGCAGCATCGCTTCGCGGACGTGCAGCTGTTCACTGTCGTAGACGCCTCCGGATCCGAACAGCAATTCTTTCCGCTCTTTCTCACGGATCGATCCCGGCTCTCCGAGCCTCCCTTCTTCCTGCCAGGTCTGCAGCATGACGTCTCTCAAGCTGTGCCCTTCGAGGTCCCGGATACTCGGCTCCGTGAGAAATCGCCAGGCCCGTTTGGAAAAGAACTCCGGTTGCGGCGAGCCGTCCCAGACGGCCGTCAGATGATTGTGAGGATGACTGAATTCCTGGCGTACCTTGGTGAAGTTGGCGGATGTGCCGAACAGGACTTCCAATGCGCCTCCGGTCACCGATACGATATTGGCTGCATCTCCCGCCCCCGTCGCCATGCCGATGCCGCCGGACAAAATATTCGCCAACCCGCCGAAGACGACACCGAGAATGGTTTGCGAGGTCGTGCGGGTGGTTTGAACGTCCTTCAGGCGATCCTGAACCTGATCGGCTCGCTGCACCTCGCATTCGATTTCGGCGACGAGGCCCGATACTTCGAGGGTGGCCAACTGCAATCTTGTGACAAGCTTTCGTCGGACACGCTCGATGTTGGCCGGTGTCGCATGCTCCACCTCCAGTCCCGCCATCCGGTTCAGCAGCGGCAGAAGTTCCATGACATCGGCGATATGGATCGCGATGGGTGAATAAAGCTTGACCGCCTCCCCCCTCTCGACGGGCTCGTCCGGCGCCTGCCGCTTCTCGCCCTCACTTACAGGCAGGCTGCGCAATTCGGAAGAGACGGATAGGCACCGGCGATCGAAGGTGTAGGTGGACGCAGGAGGCGGCAAGGTGGAAATGCAACCGGCGGTTAAGAGCAGTGATGGGAGCATCGGGTACCATTTGTATTCCCACATGGCTCGTCCTCTCCTTATCGTCACTGGGGCGAGTTCGACCTGTACACGAGATTGTAGATAGGATCGGAGACACCGTCTCGTTGATGAAGGCTGCCGTCACGCGACCTATGCTCTTGGCATTTTGCCGCTTCACTAGGACACTTCAAGCGAGGCTTTCATCTTCCGCGTGAGCTTCTGCTTGATCGTAAAATAATCCCGCCATGGATCTCCCTTCAGCGCTTTCAACCGTTCCACCACAGTCGCCACTGTAAAATGATCCGACTGCAAATCGGCCGACAATTCCTTCCACGCGAGTGGAACCGAAACCGGCGCCCCCGGCCTTGCCCTCGTCGAATAGGCGGCAATTGCGGTGGCCCCTTTTGCATTCCGTAAATAATCGACGTAGATCTTTCCTTTGCGTTTCTGTTTCGACATATTCGCAATAAAGCGGTCCGGGATCAGGCGCACGAGATGATCCGCCAACCCCTTGGAAAACGCTTTGACTTCGTCCCACGTGTGAACACGCTGTAGCGGCAGCACGACATGAAGGCCCTTGCCGCCAGTCGTCTTCACAAAGCACTCAAGATCCAACTCGTTCAGCAACGTCCTGACGAGTTGTGCCGCCTCGATGACGCATTTCCATGGGACCGAGGGATCCGGGTCAAGGTCCATAATGATGCGGTCAGGACGGTCGAGCCCATCCCGCTTCGTTCCCCACGTATGCAACTCCAGCACGCCCATCTGAACGAGCCCGATGACTGCCGGGAGGGAATCGGCGACCATGTACCAGGACACGCCATTGTCTTCGGAAATTTTCACTCTGCCGATCGTGTCAGGGACCGTGTCGTTCGCATGTTTTTGATAGAAACATTCTTTGTCGTATCCTTCCGGGCAACGCACCAGCGTCAAGGGCCGGTCTTGCAGATGAGGCAAGAGCCATGGACTCACGCATTCATAATATCGAGCTAATGCGAGTTTGGTGAACCCCTGATCGGGAAACAGGACTCGATCGGGATGGCTTAGCGTCACTCCCGCGACGGCAGTCGGTCCGCCGGGCCCTGCGTCGTTCTTCTTAGACGGAAGTCCTACCGCGCGTGCACGGCGCCGAACGGGAATCCTCGAAACGCCACGCCCTTCCCTGATCACCGACTTGGCGGATTTGTCTTCGCGTAATCCCTGAAACGCCGCCTGCCGGAGGAGACCCTCGTTCGTCCATTCGGCAAACGACACCTCAGCAACCAATCGCGGCTTCACCCAGTGCACGCCGCGCGCATCGACACCGCGTGGAGGATTCACAAAAGGGGACTGCGGCTGCTCCAGCGCGGTCAACCGCTTGTGCAACTCCTTTAGCGAGCGTTCGGAGAATCCTGTTCCCGTTTTCCCCGCAAACTGGAATTGTCCCTGCCCATCGTAGACCCCCAGCAGCAGGGCTCCGAAGGCAACGCGGGAGCCTGACGGGTCGGTAAAACCTCCGATGACGAATTCCTGGCGGTGGGCGCATTTGACTTTAATCCAATTTCTATTGCGGCCGGCAAGGTAGACCGCGTCGGTCCGCTTGGAAATTATCCCTTCCATCCCCCGGCGGCAGGCCTCCGCGAAGACGACCTCGCCCCGGCCGGGTATGTGGTCGCTAAAGCGAATTAATCCGGACTCAGCGCTTGGAACAATGGCCGCCAGCGCTCGTTTACGGTCAAGGAGTGCGACCTGCCTCAAGTCATGCCCGTCGAGATACAAGAGATCGAACACATAGTAGACGAGGTTCGTTTCCGATCGTGTATCGAACGCATTCTGGAGGGCCTGAAAACTTATGCTGCCATCCGGCATCAGAGCGACCACCTCGCCATCGAGCCAGGCAGTCTTGACGGGCAACGCCGCAGCCGCCTCGGCAATCCGCTGTAGTTTGCTTGTCCAATCGTGGTCGTTTCTCGTGACAAGTGTTGCAGACTCATTCTTCACACGGCACAGGATCCGATAGCCGTCGTATTTGAGCTCATGCACCCACTCATCGCCGACTGGAGCCTCGCTCGCCAAGGTCGACAATTGCGGAGGGATCCATTCCTGCTGAGGCGCACGGCGGGCCCCTGCCAATTGTTTCGTTCGCGTATCTGGAGGAGGGGAAATTGAGGGACGGGAGGCTGAGGTGGTTTGCTTCCTGGCCGGCCGATTCGATTGCCATACTCGATGACGGCCTGACGCGATCTGCTCGATAGTCCGCCCACTGGCCACACTTTCCGTGAGATTCTCAGTCACGTCACTTTTTTCCCCACTACGGGCCTCATCATCCATTTCCTTGATCAGCAGCCAATTTTCCTTGCCCGCTTCATGTCGTGCACCCATTCGAACAAGGTTCCACAGGCCCCGCAGCTTTTGACCATTCAGGTTGAACTTCAGCCGGCCGCGGCGATAACTCACCAGAGGGTCACCGACAGGAGACCAAGATCCCCGATCCCACAGCAGCACCGTCCCCGCGCCATATTGTTTAGGTGGAATGATCCCTTCAAAGCCCCCATACTCAAGTGGATGGTCCTCTACATGCACCGCCAAACGCTTTTGTTTGGGATCCAGGCTGGGCCCTTTCGGAACGGCCCAACTTTTTAACGTCCCATCGAGTTCCAGTCGGAAATCATAGTGGAGACGGCTCGCAGCATGCTTTTGAATAGCGAACTGCAGTCGCGCCGAGGGGGATTGCGATGCGCCGCGGGGCTCGGGGGTCTCAGTGAAGTTACGCTTTTTCCAGTACTGGTGAAGGCCCATCTGTAGCTCACGGACCTGGTGCAGCCTGCGAATCAGTGGGCTTTTCTGACCTGCTGCTCCTTGCGACAACGGATGGCGCCATCACCTGCCTCTCATGCACTCTTTCTGCGCGGATGTCGCTCCTGTTGTATCGATGAACGCTTCGCTGACGACTGTCCCTTTGCCTGTACACTTCGCTTCAACAGCGCCATCAGATCGATGACTTCGCCCCTGGCAGGTTTCTCTTGGTCTTCCTCAGCCTCGGCCTCAGTAATGACTTCGGTTTTCCCCGCCTTGATCCGTTTGTCGATCAGTTTCATGAGATCGTCGTGATAGGTGTCCCGATAACGCTCCGGCTTCCACGGCTCGGTCATTTCTTCCACGAGCTTCTTCGCCATCTCGATCTCACGCGGCGAGACGCCGGATGCTTTCAAATTGCCCGAGGGCACCTCGAGATCCTTCGCCGACTTCAGTTCGTTCTTATATCGCAGTGTGTTCAACACAATGACGTCGCCGCTGGGGATCAGGGCCGCAAGATATTGCCGGGTGCGAATCACGACGCTGGCGACGCCAATTTTATTCGTCGCCTTCAGGGTTTCCCGGAGAAGGGCATACCCTTTGTCGCCGCGCTTGTCCGGGGCCAGATAATACGGTGTCTCGAAATAGGTGGGCGCGACCTCTTCTGCATCCACAAAGGCCACGATGTCTACCGTTTGTGTCGCTTCAACGTTGGCGCGCTTAAAATCCTCCTCGGTCAGGACTACATACCGCTCCTTTTCATACTCGTAGCCTTTGACGATGTCGTCCCAGCCCACCTCTTTCTCGGTCTCCTTGTTGTACCGCTTAAATCCGACCGGCTTCATGTCGCGCCGGTCCAACATGGTCAAATCGAAGCTGTTGCGGTTCTCGGCGGAAGTCAAGACCACAGGAATGTTGACCAACCCAAAGCTGATGGCTCCCTTCCATAATGAATGCGGCATGAGACCTCCTTGCGTTCTCCCCGTACCATCCAAGCATGCGATCGAAGAAACCCACCGACGAGCGCGCCCGGATACCCAAAAGGATCGTCACGATCATGCCTCTAGGGTCACGTCCCGGCATCAACAGCTTCGTCACGTTGTCCGCCCATGAAAATTTCTACTGCGCCAGCATCGACTCCGACTTTTCATTTCGGCGGTCAGTCGTGGGGGTCGAGCGAATCGACAGCGCGTAATTCTGATCGTTCAGCTGCGCCTCAATACGATCCCCTTGGTTAATGTCTCCAGTCTTGTGGGTGGTACCGTCGATATGGAAACGCACTTCCTTCCCGTCCTCCCCCTTGACGACGTAGGTATCGCCCTCGATGCGCAACACTTCGCCTTTGATCGCCTCGACGTGTTGCGCCTGGGCGCCCTCCATCTCATCGTTCATTTGTTTATCTGGGGCCGAGGTCCCAGTATCCGCCAGGGACTGGATTTGTAGGTTGTTGTTCACCTTCGTCACTCCGGCCACCTGCCGCGCGAGGTCTTCCGCCCGCGATTTCTCATCCACGGTGCGCACCACGCCGTTCAACGTGACAACACTCCTGTTGGTATCCACATCGATACGTGAAAAATTCGATGCCTTGTCACTCGTCAACTTTGCTAGAACCGATGTCGTCACCGTAGCGTCGTCTATGGTTTGGCCTGCGGTTTTTCCGGTCATTGACTGGCAGGCCGTCAGGATCATAAAACTCATTCCGAGAATGCCGACGATTATTGTGCGATGCATCATATCCTCCTATGGTTAAACGTGAGCGCTGCTGTCGATCTGGTTGCCGGCGTGGCCCTAGCGGTACTGTGACGCCGGTTCGTCCTTGGTATCACGGGTCGTGTTTCCCGCCTCGGTAAATCCTCTCGCCTGGTGGCTAGCCTGGCGCACCGCCTCCTTTCCCTTCTCGACGTATTCCCTCCCGTGCTCAACGGCGGAGTCCATCACTTCCGCACCGTGATCGACGGCGTCATCGAGTTCATCTTTGGCCCGTGTCGCATAGTCACGAAGGAGTCCCAGCAGCCGCGAGCCGGACTGGGGCGCGAAGAGCAGCGCGACCCCCGCGCCCACTACCGCTCCTGTAATAAATGCCGAGAGGTTTCCAGATCCATGCCTATCTGATGATTCCATCATACCTACCTCCTTTATTTGGTTGATGACGTGATCCTACTCTCCGGTCGCTGTCAGCGAGATAGCATTCGGTTGTCCGTCCTTCCGGCGACGACCAGTATTACAAAGGGTCAACGCAAGTAAATTATGATGAGAGCAGCAATTTTTTGAAGCTAGGGAAGCCCCTAGACATTGCGAAGATGCGCAAATAACCGGGGAAATCACTAGTTATGCCATCCATCCTCCAAGGCCAAGCTACGGTGTGGAACTACACGGGAAACCTCGAAGAGGACAGCCGGCGTTTATTGGATGAATTTCAGTCGTCTTGGGGAACGACATCATGATCATTATTCTCAGGCGATTGAAGAGATGAATGGCATATGGGGCCGGACCCCTGGACCCGCCGGTATGACC
>DASQFV010000213.1:0-11495 GCA_035632975.1 Nitrospiraceae bacterium | reverse complement strand
ATGAATCAACGGACCTGTGGCGGGACCGAGCACCTGACGCCGACGCTCTACAACAGCGGCTTGAGTCAGGACTACCGAGCCGTCGTCCATGAATTGGCGCACGTGGATGGATTAGATGGTATCTGGCTTGTCGGCTATTCGTTAGGAGGGAACCTCGTCCTGAAAGCAGCCGGAGAAGCCGGCTCGTCAGAAGCAACGTTGGCCGGCGCGATCGCGGTCTGCCCGACTATTGATCCGATGCAATGCGCCAAGGCCTTGGAAGAACCACGAAACTGGTTCTATCACCATCATTTCTTGACCCAACTCAAAAGACGCATGCGACGGAAAGCGGTGCTCTTTCCTGGTAAGTGGGATCTCGCCGGACTTGACCGCATTCGCAGCCTCAGCGAATTCGACGACCGCTACACAGCTCCGGACGGGGGATACGCCAGTGGAGCCGACTACTACGATCGCTCAGGCGCGTGCCGTGTGCTCGATTCCATCGCTGTCCCCACCCTCATCATCACGGCACAAGATGACCCCTTCATTCCCTACTCCATGTTTACTGGGCCGCTGATTCAGCACCATCGAAAGATTCGGGTGATCGCGCCTCGCCACGGGGGGCATTGCGGGTTCTTTCACTGGGCCCACAACGGAGAAGATCCCTACTGGGCAGAGAATCGGATTGTGGACTTCTTGCAAAAACGAACGTGAGGAGAACCGGCCGGTGCATACGGAGACGGAGGCAATTTGGTGTTGTTCTGCCCCGCTTAAATTGTAGACAGTTTATTGAAGATTGGGAACGATCCATTTTGCAGAGAATCCGGCCCTCTTCGGTTGTCCCTTTCTCAAAGGACATCCGGGTGCACTCGCTCGTTACTCTGTTGAGAGGGGTTCGGCTGTCTTCCGCTCCAATGGGTGTTGAATAAATTCAGTGGGTTTCCTGCATCCACCTGCCTAAGCTACCTGTCCACAAATTAAGCGGGGCACAACAGTTAGAAAGTATTTCCATTGAAGTTCATGAAGGTACTATCGAATGAGCGTTAGGCTGTGTCTGCGGAAGGATACGTCAAAGCCCAAGAAAAATCGACTTCTCCCGCTTTCGGCCTGAGAGAGGTTTTTGGGCACTGTACGGATAGCTACCCAGCGAGCGAAGAGAGGCTAAAGGTCGTTTTGAAAGTTCTGTCTACAGTATGAAGTGGTGAGCCGGCTGGGACTCGAACCCAGGACCCTCGCCTTAAAAGGGCGATGCTCTACCGACTGAGCTACCGGCTCACCGAGCGGAGAGCGCGGAGTTTACCACCGACGCTTAGCCTATGCCTAGCCCGCAGCAAATTCATCGCTTACCGCGCGGGCGGGCGTTTTTGAGTGGGTTGCGAAGCATAATGGTTTCACTGCGCTTCGAGCCGGTTGAGATCATATCGATGGAACACTCGGAGAGATCCTCAAGGTACTTGAGATAGCGCTTGGCTTCCACGGGAAGCTGTTTATATGTGGTCACGCCGGTGGTAGAGCCGGACCATCCCTTGAACCTCTTGTACACCGGCTCACAGTCGGTCAGCGCTTGAAGATCGGCAGGCATGTCTCGATAGAGCTTCCCCTGATACCGATAGCCGGTGCAGACCTTGAGTTCCTTACAGCCGTCGAGCACATCCAGTTTCGTGACGGCCAGTGACGTGAGTCCGTTCACTTTGGTGGCGTATCGCACCACGACGCCGTCGAACCAGCCGCAGCGGCGCGCACGTCCCGTCGTCGATCCAAATTCTTTCCCTCGTGCTTGGAGCCCCTCTCCCACCGCATCGGTCAATTCCGTGGGGAACGGCCCGCTGCCGACACGCGTGGTGTAGGCTTTGGCAACCCCTAGCACCGCGTCGATCTTCGTCGGTCCCACGCCCGTTCCCGTTGAGGCGCCGCCGGCCGTTGAACTGGAAGATGTGACGTAGGGATAGGTGCCGAAGTCCACATCCAGGTGTGTCCCTTGTGCCCCTTCGAACAACACGGTCTTCCCTCCCTCGATCATTTTATTGACGAGCATAGCGGTATCGACGATATGGCTCTTCAGGCGGTCGGCATAGCTCATATACTGCCGGAACACTTTGTCGACATCGAAACGTTCCAGCTTGTATAGTTGCTCGAGAAACCAATTGATCTCGACCACGTTTTCTTCGAGTTTGGTTCGAAACGCCTTCGGATTGAGCAGATCGCCCATTCGGATACCGATCCGCGACATCTTATCGGCATAGGACGGGCCAATTCCCCGCCCCGTCGTTCCAATTCGGCGAGAGCCCTTCGACTGTTCAGACGCTTTGTCGATAGCCTTGTGATACGGCAGGATGAGATGGGCGCGCTGACTCACGACAAAATTCTTTCCGATCTTCACGCCTTGAGTCTGGAGGTGGTCCAGTTCCTCGATCAACGAGGCCGGGTCCACGACGACCCCGTTCCCGATCACACAGAGCGTCCCGCGATAGAGGATGCCTGAGGGGATGAGGTGAAACACGAAGGTGCCTCGTTCATTAATCACGGTGTGCCCCGCGTTGGACCCTCCCTGGTAGCGAACCACTGCATCGACGTCGCTGGCTAAGATATCCACGATCTTGCCCTTGCCTTCGTCGCCCCACTGCGCCCCTATCACAACGAGATTTCCCATCGCCTGAAATGCTCCAAAAAAAAGAGCCCTGGCCAGACCGAGAGCCAGAGCCGAGGGGTCATGGTAGGAGTGACTCTGTAGTTTGTCAAGAACCGTGATGGTCAAAACGGGAGTGAGGCCCAAACCGTCTCCTATTGCGCGTGTCGAACGAGAGGAGTCTTCCCGCGTTCCGAGAACACAGGAGACGGTTGGGCTTGCCCGCTCCCGTTTTCTTGACTGTCTCGGGAGGGCCGTGTTAGCATGACCGCGGTTTCACAAGGATTTTCGCGTATTTCCATTTCAACCGACGTGGGGCTGTAGCGCAGTTGGGAGCGCGCGTGAATGGCATTCACGAGGTCGCCGGTTCAATCCCGGCCAGCTCCACCAAACCGCACTTCGTGTGAGCCGGCGGCTATTTTGAGCTTTATCGTAATTGTCGCCGCCGGATAAAACCCGCACATGCTCCTGACAACTTAGATCTAGACCTATTCCTGAGCCGCGACTACTCATTCAACATGCATAGATTCATATAGCTTCCTCTAAATTTTCTCATGCTCCAAATCGAGTCGGTCAGTAAGCAATATTCCACGAAGATTCTGCTTGAGAATGCGACGGCGCACCTTCGCCCCGGCTCACGAGTCGGCTTGGTGGGACCCAACGGCGCCGGCAAGACCACGCTCTTCCGGATGATCCTCGCGGAGGAATCGCCGGACAAGGGAACCATCCGCAAACGTCCTCGTCTCCGCATCGGCTACCTCCCGCAGGAACTCGAAACTATCACGGGCAAGACCGTGTTGGACGCCGCCCATCGCGATCTGTACCCCGAACATGAAGCGGAACGCATACTGATGGGGTTGGGATTTGCGGAGATCGACTTCAGTCGTCTGATCGAAAAGCTGTCCGGTGGCTATCGGATGCGCGTCGCCTTGGCGCACCTGCTGCTATCCAACCCTGACGTGCTGCTGCTCGACGAGCCGACCAACCACTTGGATAAACCGACGCAGCGCTGGTTCGAGCAATTCCTCTTGAACTCGGAGATGACGCTGTTGATCATCAGCCACGACACGGCGTTTCTCGATCGTGTCGTCACCCATATCTGGGATCTCCGGCACCATCGAATCGAAGAATATCGAGGCAACTATTCCTCGTTCAAAAAGATCCGCGCAGAACGAGACAGCCAACGAGTGGCTGCCGCGGGGCGGCAGGCGAAAGAAGTCGCCAGAGTCCAAACATTTGTGGACCGGTTCCGCTACCAGGCGAACAAAGCCAGCCAGGTCCAATCGCGCATCAAGCAGCTTGAGAAGGTCAAGATGATTGAGATCCAGCGCGATCCCAAGCGGGTCAAGTTCAAATTTCCCCTTCCCGCAGCGAGCGGCCGGCAAGTCCTGGAGCTCCAGAGCGTGGCAAAGCGCTACGGGGAAAAAGTAGTCTATGAGAAAGTCGATTGTTCGATCGAACGTGGTCAGCGCGTGGCGCTTGTGGGAGAAAACGGTGCCGGGAAAAGCACCCTGCTCAAGATGCTGGCCGGAGCGCTGGCCTTCGAGAAAGGCACCAGGACGGTCGGCCATGGTGTCACCCTGCACTACTTCGCCCAACACCAGGCAGAGACCCTGAACCCCGAACATACCGTTCTCGACTCCCTCTCCGAGATCTCCAGCCAGGCAGAGACGAACTTCCTCCGCGGAATTGCCGGCGCCTTCCTGTTCTCCGGTGACGATCAAAAGAAACCGATCAAGGCGCTGAGCGGAGGGGAACGCAATCGCGTCGCGCTCGCGCGGATGCTGGTCGAACCAGCCAATACCCTGTTGCTTGACGAGCCGACCAACCATCTCGACCCGGCTTCGGTCGATATGCTCACCGATGCCCTGACGGAGTTCCCCGGCACGATCGTCTTCATTTCCCACGACCCCACCTTTTTGACCAGAATTTCGACGCGCGTCATTGAAATCGAAGAGGGCGAGGCCCGAAGTTTCTCCGGCGACTATGAGTACTATTTGTGGAAGAAAACGCAGGAAGTCGAATCCATCAAGGAAACAAGTGACGAACTGAAGGGAGCGGATCGTGGGAAGACTGCCGCGCCGACCAGGGCGATGGCCTCGCAAGCTCAGGCTAAGCCCTCAGCTGGAGATCGCCGCGATTTGAACAAGACACAGGCCCGTCTGGAAAAGCAGGTTGCGCGCGCCGAGACCGAGATCGCCGAATACGAAACCAAAATCAAAGCGCGGGATCTCGAACTGGCCGACCCCGCACTCTACAAAGATGAATCCACTAAGTGGAGCGCTCTGCACCTGGAACATGAGGGGTGGAAGAAGGATCTTGTGCGGCTCACCGCCCGGTGGGAAATGCTCTCAGCAGAGTTGGAAGAGGTGAAACAGAAACTTACGGCATTTGCCTAGCGGATGCGCGCGGGACGGGCGAGACTAGCGGGAAGCGCGAGACACGCGAAACTAGAGTGTGCTCGTCGCGCCTGTCACGCTCTTAGCAGGATGCTCAAAAAGTCCGTCCAGCAAGGCCGCAGCGAGTGAAGGCCTGAGGCGTACCCTTGTGGTACGTTGAAGGTCTGAACGATGCGAGAACGACGCAGGCGGGCTTTTTCAGCATCCTGCTATAGAGAGGATTTGACCGTTTCTTCCAGGTAATAATACAGCCAGCGGTTTTTCTCTTTCGTGACCAGCTCGTCCCAGACCACGCCGATTAGAAACCCCTTCTCCCACGGCTTCACCCAGGCGACTTTCCCGTCGAGCTTTTCCAACTGTTCCGCGCGATCCGAATCGAGAAACGCCAACGACACGGTCACCGGCTGGGCCATCGCCAACTTCTCTTTCGTGTGCAACCCTGCACCGACTCGATTGACGTTATCCAACACAGCCGTAATCGCCTTGGCTCCGCTCTTCGGTGAAATCAGCGCAGAACCGACCAAGGTTGCCCGAACAAACTTGCGCCGTTCATTCGTGGCGGCTATCGATGCAGATGATTTCAGATTCTGCCGTTTCACAGGCCTAAGTATAACCGATTAGAAATCTTTGTCCACCACCTTTGTGAGGCCCCGATTAGGTGTCTTTAGGCCGGTAGTAGCGACGCCCCTTGAGCGATTCGGGGAGGTGCGCCTGCACCTTGGCCTGGGGATCGTCGTGGACATAGCGATACCCCTTCCCATACCCAAGCCCCTTCATCATCGCGGTCACCGCATTCCGTAAATGAAGCGGAACCCCGAGATTTCCATGGGTTTTTGCGTCTTCCATGGCCTCAAGAAGTCCACGATAGGAGGCATTATCTTTTTGCCTCGTCGCGAGATAGGTCGTCCCCTGGGCCAAATTGATCTGCGCCTCGGGGAGCCCCACAAACTGCACGGCCTGAGCGACCGCAGCCGCGACCACGAGCCCCATCGGATCGGCATTCCCCACGTCCTCGGAGGCAAAAATTACCAAACGCCGGGCAATAAATTTCGGATCCTCTCCCCCTTCCAACATACGGGCGAGCCAGTAGAGGGCGCCATCCGGATCGGAATCGCGCAGGCTCTTAATGTAGGCAGAGATGACGTTGTAATGCTCTTCACCGGATTTGTCGTACCTGATTGATTTCTTTATCAGCGCGGCTTCCAGCGCCGCTCCATCGATCAGGCGCGTGCCGTCAGGCCCGGCCGGTTGCTGTGTAACGACAAAATCCAACGCCGTCAGGAGCGACCTCGCATCGCCGTTGCCATACGCAATCAGTCGCTGACTGGCATCGGGTGACAAACGGGCACTCCACTTCCCTAACCCGATCGCAGGGTCCGCGAGCGCCCGGTCCAGAATATGCCCCAGTGCCTCATCTGAAAGGGGCTTCAGCACAATGACCAAGGAACGAGACAAGAGCGGTGAGATCACTTCAAATGAGGGATTCTCCGTTGTCGCGCCGACCAAGATGACCGTCCCCCGCTCGACATGAGGTAGAAAGGCATCCTGCTGCGCCTTGTTGAAGCGATGAATCTCGTCGACGAAAAGAATGGTCCGTTGACCGTTGATCGCCTGGCGTTGCTCGGCTGTCTTGATAATGGCCCGCAGCTCGGGAACGCCTCCTGTGACCGCCGAGAAGGGCACGAACTCCGCTTTAGTATGGCGCGCAATGAGATGCGCCAGCGTGGTCTTGCCCGAGCCTGGTGGGCCCCAAAAGATGACGGAGGAGAGTTGATCCGCCTGGATCGCCCGCCGCAACGGCCGATCCGGCGCAGTGATCTCCTCTTGCCCGACAAAGTCCGCAAACTCTCGCGGCCGCAGACGCTCGGCCAACGGAGCCTCAACGGATTTCCCTCCCTCTGGAGTGCCAAACAAATCGGGAGCCTGATCGCGTGAAATAGTCATCCGAGTCCTCAACAACGGCGTGAATTGTATACGCCGGGCTGTATGATCGCAAACGGACCCTTAATCTGAGGCGTCTATCCGACATTCTGCCTGCCCACCCCAAGGACACTGAGATGCGCCACTCTCCGGGCAAAGCCGTACCAAGTGAAAGCCGGAAACGAATTGTGGGGAATCAAGAGACAGGAATCACAGGGATAGCGCGTACTGGCAGGACGTTCAAAAAGTTCATCCAGCAAGGCCGCAGCCGATGGAAGCATCGGAGGCGTAGAATTCTTACCCGCCCAACCCCGAGCTGTTGGAACAGCTGTTTTCCCATTGTGGGTTGCGTTGGGGATGCTTTCGAGGCGAGAACGCAGACTGGGGAAAGGCGCGTCCTTGGGTAAAGAGGCTGTCTTGGCAGCCTCAGGGCGGGTGGGTGAAGTAGGCGCTGGGGCGGGGTCGGTGAGAAGGACAGACTTTTTCAACGTCCTGCTAATCGGAGTCGCCTACGCTGCCTCCGTGTATCAGCTTCAGAAACTCCAGCCTGGTTTGCGGCTGACTGCGGAAGGTGCCCAACATGGAGCTGCTGACCGCGACCGTGTTCTGCTTTTCGACGCCCCGCATCATCATGCAGAGGTGCCGCGCTTCGACCACCACGCCCACTCCGCGCGCGTTGAGCTTCGATTTCAGGGTTTCGGCGACCTGAACCGTCAGCCGTTCTTGGACTTGCAGCCGCCGCGCAAAGACATCCACAATGCGCGGAATCTTGCTGAGCCCCACCACCTTCTTATTGGGCAAATAGCCCACATGGACTCTGCCGTAGAACGGCAGCAGGTGATGTTCACAGAGGCTGAAAAAGTCGATGTCTTTCACAATCACCATCTCGTCGTACTCAATCGGAAAGAGGGCGCCGTTTAAGAGATGATCGACGTCGCGGTGGTACCCCTGAGTCATGAACGCGAAGGCCTTGGCCACTCGCTCAGGGGTCTTGAGGAGCCCGTTCCTGCCTGGCTTTTCGCCGATGGCCAACAGCATCTCTGTGACCAGAGATTGCAGCACGTCCAGATTTGCCGTTCTGCGAATCCCCCCAACGTCTTCGACCTGCTGCTGACCCCACGGCCTGATTCCCTGCTTACCCATGCCGCCCCTCTCTCTACCCGATGCTCAATGTTGAATGTTGAATTTTGAATGTTGGGAAAACATCAGATTGTCAGACATCGTTTCGATTCCGATGATTCTACATTCAACATTTATCATTTAAGATTCCCAATGCCTCCCGCATACTCGAAGTAGTTGTCGCGTGTTTCAATCAGCCCGACCTTTTCCAGTTGCCCGGCGGGGAGGCACTTCACTAACAGATCCCAGATCAGCAGCACCAGATTTTCGCCCGTCGTGGTGCGATCGGCAAACTCAGGATCTTGATTGAGATCGTGATGGTCGAATCGCGTGATTATTTGTTGCCCCACAGTCCGATCCAGCCGATCGAGGTCCATGCCTCCACCGGACGTTGTCGGAACCGTGCTCTTCATGGTCACCAACACGACATAGTTATGGCCGTGCCCATTGGGATTATTGCACTTCCCAAATGCAGCCAGGTTTTCTTTGGGAGACAGATGATCCGTGTGCAGCCGGTGCGCCGCGCAGAACCGATACCGCCTCGTGACGCTTGCCTGTGCCATTGTGGATTCAGCTCACATCCAGCCCAAAAATAGCATAGCCAGGACTGGCCGCCATTTTCGGACAATCCTGGCTTCTCCTGTCACGACCAGCTCGCGTCACTCCAGCGCAAATTCCTTTGCAAGATGCTCAAAAAGTCCGCCAGCTTCGTTCTCGCCGCGCTCAGAGGCTCAACGTACCGAAGCGTACGCCTCGCATCTTCGCTCGCTGCGGCCTTGCTGAGCGGCCTTTTTGAGCATCCTGCGTGATGTTCTCCCGTTGTGCCACATGCGCGAACCTCGAAGCTCTCGCGTGCCACAATAGTTTTTCCGCAGCCTGTTAGACGCTGAAGGAGCTGCCGCAGCCACAAGTGGTCTTCGCTTGTGGACTCTTAATCGAGAACCCGGACCCTTGAAGGCTGTCCACGTAATCAACTTCGGCCCCCTGAAGGAGCGGAGTGCTCTGCGAATCCATGATGATCTTGACGTCACCCTTTTCAATTACGGTGTCGTCGTCGGCCATCTTCGACTCGAAGGCCATCCCATATGTATACCCGTGGCACCCGCCGCCTTTCACATAGACCCGCAGGCCAACGATATCCTTCTCTTCCACCATTAATTCCTTGATCTTCTGCTCTGCAATCGCCGTAATCGTAACCATCGTGATCCTCCTCGTGTGACCAGGCCGTCCTTCGAAGACCTGCCTGGAATGGCTTAGTGTAACATCTCTTTACTGGATTTCAATACCCTGCGACTCCGACTGCGGCATTGTGGGCGCAACCCACTTGCCCTCCGGCACCCGAACAACCACGTCTCCGAGCACCTTGGCCTGGCATCCAAGACGATGCCACGGCTCACTCAGGGCTTCCCGATCGAGGAGATCTTGCTCATCAAAGTCGATCTCCGACAGGTTCTCGGCACCGATCTGCACTTCGACCCGACAGGTGGTGCAGGAGGCGTTCCCACCACAATCGTGGTTCAACACAAACCCGAGAATCTTCGACGCCTCCAGCAATGACGTAGTGACCTCAACCTCTCCGCTCTTGCCCTCAGGATGGAGAAACGTCACGCGCGGCATCGTGAATCCCCCTCAATGCACCGTGGCACAGGCCGCCACCGGCTTATAGGGACAGCGCTGCAATCGGATATGTTCCTCAAACTCGTGACGGAACAGTTTCATGCTGCTCTGAACCAACACTGAGGCCCCGGTCACCAGCGTACAATAGCCCGTCCCCTTCACAAATCCACAGACCTGGAGAAGACTCTCCATGTCTTTCTCCGTCCCCTCTCCCTCCTCAATCTTGGTCATGAGGGCGGCGAGATTGATGGTCCCCATTCGACAGGGTGGGCACTGCCCGCAACTCTCGATCTTGAAGAAATCGGAGAACTTGAGCGTCAGCGCCACCATGCACGTTGCGTCATCGACCACGATCACGCCGGCTGAGCCAAGCCCCGTGCCGGCTTTCTTCAACGAATCGAAATCCATCGTCAGGTCGAGTTGATCGGCGGTGACCATCGAAAACGCCGGTCCACCAGGGAACACCGCCTTGATCTTGCGCCCGCCTGGCACCCCCCCACCGCACTTGTCCACGAGTTCCCGGATTGTCGTACCCATCGGCATCTCGTACACGCCTGGCCGATTCACGGCACCGCTCAGGGAGAACATCATTGTGCCCGGACACTTTTCTGTACCGACCTGCGTGAACCAAGCCACGCCTTTCAGGAGGATCCGTGGAATGTTGCACAGGGTTTCGACATTGTTGACCAGCGTCGGCTTCCCGTAGAGGCCGAAGTCCGTCGGGTAGAAAGGCGGCTTCTGTCTCGGCATCGCCGGACGCCCTTGCATGGATTCGAGCATCGCTGTTTCTTCACCGGCCACATAACTCCCGTGGCCTTCAAAGACTTGTAGATCGAGATCTACGCCACTCCCTAGGATATTCTTGCCCAAGAACCCTTGAGCCTTCGCCTGCGCCAAGGCTTTCTGCAGATTCTCCCGTTCTTCGTGGTACTCATGATTCACATAGATGAACGCCGCCTTGGCTTGGACCGTGTAGGCCGCGATGAGGCAACCTTCGATGAGCTGGTGTGGCGCCTGCTTGAGCAAGTACCGGTCTTTAAATGTCCCTGGCTCATGTTCACCTGCGTTGCAGACGAAATAGTGTTCCTTCACCCGATGATTGAGGACCTTTTCCCACTTGATGCCGGTGGGAAAGCCCGCGCCCCCTCGCCCACGGAGCCCCGCTTTCTTCATTTCATTGACGATATCGTTCGAGCTCAGCTCTTTGATGCACTTCTTCCAGGCCTCGTAGCCCCCGATCTTCCGGTAGGCCTCGATATCCCAGGGAGCGCCATCAAGCGTTTGGAGAACTCGTGGTTCAGTCGCGGTCGTCATGCGCCCTTCCTTACCCGTTTGGCTCAACGAATGGAACGATACTATAAGGTGCCTAGCCGGTATTCGTCAAGGCAATGCCAGGATAATAGGCCTGAATCTCAATGACTTAGGGCCACTGCCCCTATATAAAATTGGCCATATGGGCCATCGAGCCGTAAAAGGTAGGACGTGAGAGGTGAATCGTATCTCGTTGGGGATAAGAGCGGATGGCTAATGGCGTACACCTGTATGCTCTGTTCTTTGAACAAGTGAAGAACGGGACTTGCCGGCGGGCTTTCCCACCGGCAGTCGTACACCGTCTACTTGAGGTGGCTGCCGGCTCCCATGAATAGCAGCATGGGAATCGACAACATAAAGTTGACCCGGGAAGCGAGAAGCGCGGTCCGACCCCACTGGGCCATTTCCGCCGGCGCAGGGGTCCCCTGGGCTGCTGCCGTCACCGCCGCAATAATCCTCCGTTGGTTCGGCCAAATAATCGCGTGGACGTTGACCATCATGATGATGCCCAATAGCCCGCCGAT
>DASQFV010000212.1:0-3340 GCA_035632975.1 Nitrospiraceae bacterium | reverse complement strand
GAACTGCACCAACGGGCCCATGCGGTCCTGGTTTGATTCAATGAGTTTCCTGACCGTAGTCGGCTCCGAGACCTCAAATTCAAATTCTGTTTCTCCGACCGCATCGCGAAGCGTCAATCCGAAGACCAGCACTGTGACCATGTGTTCCTTGTCTCCCGTTGTTTTGGTCTATCTGGTCTATTAAGTTTGTCTCGCCTGTCGGTCTGCAGCGTCGTAGGATTCCTGAATCAGTTGGGCCACGTGCTTGACCTCCGCTGCGCCCTGCAATCCCGTGCGCAGTTGAATCATACAGGCCGGGCAACTCGTTGCCACAACCTCGGCGCCGCTTTGTTCGACGGCCCGCCGCTTGCGTTCGACAATGCGCTGCGACGTCTCAAAATCCTTCACGAGATAGGTTCCGGCTCCGCCCGCGCAGCGATCGGCATCCGGCATCTCGACATACTCGACACCGGGCAAGCCTCTCAGAATCGCACGAGGCTCCTTGGTCACTCCCGCGGCTCGCAGATGGCAGGAGGAATGATAGGCCACCTTGCACTTCGTAGGCTGCTGACTGGCCATGGCCGGTTTCACCGGCGATTGCGACACAAACTCCGAAATATGTGTGACCCGTTTGGCCAAGGCTTGGGCCGCCGCTTGCTCCGGCTCCCCGGCGAACAAGGTGGGGTAGTCCTTCAACATGAGGGTGCAGGAAGCACATCCCGTCACCACCTTGTCGTACCCTTCCATGGACGCGAGATTGATCCGTGCCCCTTCTTTGGCCAACGCGCGATGCCCATAGGTTTCGATCGGCGTCCCGGAACAGCGTTGCGTCGGCAGATCCGGTTCCACCCCATGTTTTCGCAGCACTGAAATCACGGCATCCCCCACCCCATCGTCGAAGTAGTTGGCCGCGCAGCCATGGAAATAGGCCACCGGGGAGCGAGCAGCTTGCCCGACCTGGGGAATCAGTTCGGGGTAGCGGTCACGGAGATGTCGCCGGGCCAGTCGAGGCATCACAAGCTGAGCCGAGAATCTTGCTGTCTCAGCGAGACCACGCATGAACGGCTTCGTCAGATAATCGAGCAGACGCCGCATCAGAGGCCGATCCCATATCGGTTGATACTTCGCGAGAAGCTTTAAGAATCGCTCGAACTGCGCTGTTTGTGCATGGAAACGAAAAATGACACCTGCCATCTTGTTCGGGTGCTCAGCGCGCCTATCCAGAATGAGCTGGGACACATCGACGCCGGCCGGACAAGCCGTACGGCAGGACTTACAGTTGAGACAGGCCTCCACGACTCGTTTCGAATTAAGATAACTATAGTTCTTATCGGTGACGATCTCGAACCAGCCCCGCGAACTCATGTCTTCCGATTGAAACACATCATAGACCGGGCAGACAGCGTTACATTTGGCGCAGGTCGCACAGGGTTTCGACAATCGCACATAGTCGATATGGTCCGTGAAGGGCCGGTCGCTGATCTTGATGCCAGGGTTGAGCACCCCGGATGGATCGAAGCTCTTCTTCACACGCACAAACAGGTCGTACAGCTCCTGGCCGAACATCGTCCGCACGTATCCGGCGCGCACCCGGCCGTCCCCGTGCTCCCCACAGATCGAACCACCGAATCGACCCAAGACCGTTTGGTGTATCTCGTGATAGCCCTGCACCATCTTTTTGAAATCGTGTTGGTCGTTCACGTCGAGCAAGGGAATGATGTGGGCGTTCCCATTCCCGATATGACCGAAAATTGCGACCGGCACATGCTGCTCAGCGAAGAACTCTTCCAGATAACGGATGAGTTCGCTGATCCGTTCAGCCGGCACAACCACGTCGTCGACGAAGTTAATAGGTTTCTTCCGGGGATCGAATCGATAGAGCGTGGGATAAAGCGCCTTGCGGGCCTTCCACAATTGCTCCCGTTGTTCAGGATCGAAGGCGATCACAGGATCGGACGTGAGGCGATAGCGGCGACAGATCTCGGTCATGCGCTTGGCCTGGGCGGAGAGATCGGGCCCTGCGTCGTCAGCATCCAACTCCACCAACAGGGTAGCGGCTGCTTCGGCCGGGATGCCGTGCTTCGCCCGTCCGATCAAATTGAGCGTGTTGGCATCCATCACTTCCAACGCGCTCGGACTCAACTCCAGCAGCTTCGGCACCGCATCGCCCACATCTTCCAAACGGTAAAAATGGATCAGCGCCGTGAGGGTCGCGCGAGGTTTTTCGACCAGTCTAATCGTCGCTTCGCTGAAGAGACCAAGCGTGCCTTCGCTGCCGACAAAAAGTTTAGGAAGATCAAAACAGCCTCGTGCAAGCCCATCGGCGAGACCGAAGAGGTTGTAGCCGCAACTGTTCTTGCTGACCGTCGGACGTCTCTGCGTGATCAGCGCGGCGTTTTCCTGTAGCAGCAACTGCAGATCACGAAGTGGCCTATGCGTCTTCAGCAGATCGGCGCAGTTCGGATCGCTGAGCCCATAGGCCTTGGCATCCAGCCACTCACCAGACTGCAGGCAGACACGGAGCGCCGCCACATTATCTTTGACGGCGCCGTAACGCAGCGTGTGGGGGCCGGATGAGTTGTTCGCCAACATCCCTCCGAGCTTGCACATGTCGCCGCTCGAGGGATCGGGACCGAAGAGCAACTCATCACGCGCCAGCTGCTTGTTGAGTTCCGCCAGTATGATCCCCGGCTGCACGCGAGCCCATCGCTCTTCTCGATTCAGCTCCAGAACCCGATTCAGGCTCGAGACGTCCAGAATGATCCCGGATCCGATCGCCGAGCCGGTCAGATTTGTCCCTGCGGCACGCGGTGTCAGCGGGATGCCTCGCTGTACGGCGTAACGCACCGTGGCTGCGATGTCCTGCTCGGACTCCACGAGCACGACCACCTGAGGCCTCATCCGATAGATGCTCGCATCCACCGCGTAGGCGGTGAGAGTCGAGTAGTCGTCTTTTACTTTTCCTGCGCCTACCGCGGCGCGGAGGTCGGAGGCCATGGCGTGGGAACGTTCAGGCAGTATGAGAGTTGGCGCGGTCATAGGTGAATAGGTCGCTCATTCTAGATGGACTCCTGAGACCAGCACAAGTCTGGTTGTTGTGCAGTACAAAAGGCAGGCTGAAGTCGAGGCTGAGGTTGAAGCCCAGATGAGGACATTCAGATCCTACTTCAGCCACAACCTTAACCTTCAGCCTTCTCCAAACTGGCGGACCTTTTCAGCATCCTGCTAAGATCCGCGCAGATAGGAGCACATGTCTGTGATCGACACACGTCCCCTCCTTTACCTCTCGCGCCTCCTCCCCGATCCCGTCATGGCCATTGTGCGGGAGCAGTTCCAGCTGGTACAGGATCCTCACGATGCG
>DASQFV010000211.1:0-5154 GCA_035632975.1 Nitrospiraceae bacterium | reverse complement strand
TACATGATCATGGCCTGTGGTCTCGGCGCCTATGCCGCCGGCATGTACCATCTCCTGACCCACGGCGCGTTCAAAGCCCTCCTGTTTCTCGGTTGCGGGTCCGTCATCATCGCCCTGCATCACGAGCAGGACATGCGGCGCATGGGCGGGTTGAAAGACAAATTGCCGGTCACCTATTGGACGTTCGTCGTGGGCTCGCTCGCGCTTGCAGGATTTCCCCTGACGTCAGGATTCTTTAGCAAGGACAACCTGCTCGTCTCGGCTTGGTCGACCGGCCCGCTCGGTCAATGCTTGACGGTCCTGGGACTCGTGACGGCGTTGATGACGGCGTTCTACAGCTTCAGACTGGTCTTCGTCACATTTTGGGGCCCCTCGCATGTTGATCCTCATCATGCAGCCCACGTACACGAACCTTCGAACACCATGACCCTGCCGCTGATAATCCTGGCAGTGCTCAGCATCGTCACAGGCTATCTAGGCATTCCGGAGTTTCTTGGACCAATGTTCGAGACAGACGCAGGCGGCGCTGCTCACGAGGGAGGAGCCGCTATAGGCATCATGGTGGTGGCCACGGGCATGGGATTACTCGGGATCGCCGGCGCCTATTATGTCTATGTACTCAACCCGGCGCTGCCGGATCAATTTGCTCGACGGTGGCAGTCGTTGTATCAGGCCTCACTGAATAAATGGTATGTCGACGAGGCCTACGATCGAACGATCGTCCGCCCCACCTTTTCTGCCGCAACCGAACTGTGGAAGCGCGTGGATGTGAACGTGATCGACGGCGCGGTGAACGGCGTGGCCCGTGCGATCGCCTGGGGAGGGTGGCTCTTGAGGATCTTGCAAAGTGGACAGACGCAACATTATGCGCTTGGTATGGCGCTTGGGGCTGTGGTCCTTTTCACTATGTTTTTATTCTTTTAAGGGGTGTCAATGGTCAGCGGTCACTGGTCAATGGGAACAACGAACACCTGTTCTCTTGCCAATGTCAATTGCCTATTGACCAATGACCAATGACCAATTCCTTTCCCTGGCTCTCACTCCTCCTCGTTCTTCCCCTTGCGGGAGCCATCGCGATGTATTTCGTGACGGAATCGACCGCTCGATGGATTGCGCTGGCCGCGACCCTGGCCGACCTGTTCGTTGCCCTCCCGCTCTGGTGGCTCTTTGATCCACAGGCCAGTCAGATGCAGTTCACCGAACATGTCGCCTGGATCACGGCCCCTCCCATTTACTACAGCCTGGGTCTTGACGGGATCAGCCTGCCGCTGGTCTTAATGACCGCCGGGATCATGCCCCTCTGTGTCTTGGCATCCTGGGATTCGATCACCACCAGAGTCCGAGGCTTCATGGCCATGTTGCTCGTCATGGAAACGGCCATGCTGGGGGTATTCGTCGCGTTGGACTTCGTGCTGTTCTATGTGTTTTGGGAGGCCATGTTGATTCCGATGTACCTCCTCATCGGCGTCTGGGGAGGGTCCAACCGGCTCTATGCGGCCATTAAGTTCTTTCTGTACACCCTCGCAGGGAGTTTACTCTTATTGGTTGCCATCCTCGTCCTGTATTTTTATGGAGGGCACACGTTCGACATCCTCGCCTTAAGCCAGGGCACCTACCCTGTTTCGCTGCAAACGTGGCTCTTCCTGGCGTTCTTCGCCGCCTTCGCGGTGAAGGTCCCCATGTTTCCGTTTCACACCTGGCTCCCGGACGCCCACGTGGAGGCCCCAACCGCCGGCAGCGTCATCCTCGCCAGCATCCTCCTGAAAATGGGCACCTATGGATTCCTGCGATTCAGTTTACCGATGCTGCCGGACGCCAGCCGCGCCTTCACGCCCATGATGGTCGCCCTCTCCATCATCGCGATCATCTACGGCGCCTATATGGCTCTGGCCCAGGTCGATCTCAAGAAACTGATCGCCTATTCAAGCGTGAGCCACATGGGGTTCGTCACCCTGGGCCTGTTTGTCTTGAACCAGCAGGGCATCGAAGGAGCCGTCCTCCAAATGGTCAACCATGGGATTACGACCGGCGGGCTGTTCCTCTGCGTCGGCATAATCTATGAGCGCACCCATAGCCGGTTGATCGCCGACAATGTCGGACTGGCTGCACCGATGCCTCTGTATGCCGTTCTGTTGGTGATTTTCGCCTTGTCCTCGCTCGGCCTCCCCGGGACCAATAGTTTTGTCGGAGAATTCCTCGTGCTCGTCGGCACGTTCCTATGGAGCAAGGTCGCGACTGCCTTTGCGTCGTTGGGCATCATTCTCGCCGCCACGTATCTTCTCTGGATGATCCAGCGAGTGGTCTTCGGGGTCCCATCGCCACACCACCTCCCGAAGCTCAGGGACCTCAACCTGCGGGAGCTCGCCACGCTGGTGCCATTGGCCCTGTTGATATTTTGGATCGGGCTCTTTCCGAATCCGCTTGTGAGTCGTATGCACCAGAGCGTGACCAACACGATTGCCTCCATGTCCCGCGCGAAGGTTGCGCCGACCGCCCACCCCTCTGCCGGAAGGACAGCGCCACTGCTGGCGGACAGCGGAGAGCAGCTGAAGACCCAAGGCACATCGCGATGAGTCTGTACGGCGCTGACCTCTTGGCCCTGCTTCCCGAACTCATTGTCGTCGTCACAGCCTGTCTCGTCATCGCGTTGGATCCCGTCACCCCAGCATCGCGACGAGATCTCCTGGCCTGGCTGAGTCTGGCTGCCCTCGCCCTCTGTCTTGGGCTCACCGGCGGGCAAATCAACGTGCTGAATGTCCGGGTGTCTGCGTTTAGCGATCTGGTGGTGATCGATGCCTATGGCAGATTCTGGAAAATCCTCCTCTACGGCGTGACCGGCCTGACCATTTTGATGTCGCTGCCCTATCTGAAAGCGGAGCGTATACACCTCGGCGAATACTATGGGTTCATCCTCCTCGCCCTCTCCGGCATGATGGTCATGGTCTCCGGTGCCGACTTGCTCACGATTTATCTCGGAACCGAGCTCATGTCCCTCTCGCTCTATGTGATGACCGGACTCAACCGGTCTAAGCCTCGTTCACTGGAGGCCGCAGCCAAATTCTTCGTCCTGGGCTCCTTCTCCTCGGGGATTCTGTTGTACGGCATCTCGTTGCTCTACGGCCTGGCCGGCAGCACCAAGCTGGCATCGATCGCAGGCGCCATCGGGACTCGCGGGGCGGATGATCCCCTCGTGCTGATCGCCACGATTCTGATTGCAGTCGGCTTCGGCTTTAAGCTCGCCGCAGTGCCGTTCCATATGTGGACGCCCGACGTCTATCAGGGCGCCCCGACCTCCGTCACGGCCTTCATGGCGGTGGCCTCAAAAGCTGCCAGCTTTGCCGCATTCATGCGTGTCTTCGTCGAAGGGCTCGGCGGGCTTAAGGCAGATTGGTCGCTCCTGTTCCTGCTGATCTCCGTTGTCACCCTGGTGCTCGGCAATGTCGTCGCCATCGTGCAGACCAACATCAAACGGATGCTGGCCTACTCCAGCATCGCGCACGCCGGCTATGCGTTGATCGGCTTTGTGGCGGCAGGCCGTGGGGTCGGCGCATCCGGGGGAACGCCCGGACTCGCAAGCATCATGATTTATCTCGCCCTCTATTCGTTCATGACGCTCGGCGCCTTCGCCGTCATCGGTATGCTCAGAAAAAGCGGGGTCGAGGGAGAAGAAATCGAGGATTTCACGGGACTCGCAAAGCGCCAGCCGCTTGCGGCCTTTCTCATGCTGATCTTCATGGGCTCACTCGCGGGCATTCCGCCGACCGCCGGCTTCGTCGGAAAATTCTATGTGTTCATGGCGGCCGTCGAAGCAGGATTGGCATGGCTCGCCGCCATCGCCCTGGTCTTTGCCGCCGTATCGGCCTACTACTACATGCGGGTGGTGATGGTCATGTATATGCGCGATCCGAATCCCTCTTCCGCCGCGCCGCCAAGTCTCGTGACCTCGCCGGCCTTATCCTTTGTGTTGGCCTGTGCCGTCGCCGGCGTGATTCTGTTCGGGCTCTATCCCAACCCTCTCGTCAGCTTCGCGCTCCAATCTGTCCTGACTCTCAAATAATTCTTTGGCAGGATGCTGAAAATGCCGCTCTTCTCACCCGCCCGACCCAGGCGCGCCGAGACGCGCCTTTTCCCATGCGTCGTTCTCGCATCGTTCAGATCCTCAACGTACCCCACTTGGAGAAGAAGCTGTCTTGGCAGCTTGGGGCGGGCGGGTGAGAAGAGCGACGCCTCCGGTCTTTGCTCGCTGCGGCCTTGCCCGCGGAACGGCGCGTCTTGGCGCGCCGGGGCTGGGCGGGTGAGAACCGTAAACTTTTTGAGCATCCTGCTGGCCCCATATCCTTCGCCTGATCATTGGCCATTGCAATAAAAGCCTTCGTGAATGATGCGGGCTAGACAGGTGCATGAGGGGGCGACTCGTGCTACGTTGGTAACAAGCCATCATCCATCGCGCTTTATGCAGCCCTTTCGTTTCCTTCGAGACCTTGTACGATCATTTCTGCGCCATGGGTGCGCCAGTCTCGCAGCTTCTCTGGCTTTTTTCTCCCTGCTCTCCCTCTTCCCGCTCGTCTTCCTCCTGCTCTACGGCCTGAGTTTCGTGGTGAGTCAGGGCGTAATCGGGGAACAGGTCCTCCTCAGTTTTCTCGAGGGCTTCATCCCTTCGCTGGGAGAACATGTTGTACAGGAGTTGCATCGGGTGAGCGACTTAGAAACCGTTCGATGGGCCGTGTTTCTGACGTTTATCTGGTTCAGCGCGTTGGTGTTCTATGAACTCGACTATGCGTTGAACGTCGTATTCGAGAGTACCTGGCGCCGCCATCCTCTCATCTCAACCGGTATCGCTGTCGCTTCGCTCGCTGTGACCGCACTCGTGCTGCTGCTCTCCTACGGCGCGACCCAAATCGTCAACTTCTTAACGGGGTATGCGCCAAGACTCTGGGGGCTCGATCTTCTGGCCCTCGCAGCCCATGATTTGTTCCTCACCTATACGCTCCCCTTCGCGCTGGCCTTCCTCACGGTCACGGGGTTATATCGGCTCGTTCCACGGCGGCGGCCGCAATGGCGTGAGGCAATGATCGGGGCGCTTACGTTTAGTCTGCTCTGGATCGCGGCCAAACTCCTATTCGTGACCTATAGCACTTACGCGACCGTGTACGC
>DASQFV010000210.1:0-3190 GCA_035632975.1 Nitrospiraceae bacterium | reverse complement strand
GTTGCTTGCTACCACTATGCTACCGGAATACCCCGACCCAGGCTCACCCAGCACGATATCGATTACTCCGATTCCGTGTTTTTCTGCTCAGATACAGGCTCCTGGGTCTGCTGAGTTTGGTCAACAGGGCATCTCTTAATCAGCGGGCCGTAGGTTCGACCCCTACACGGCCCACCAAATTTCTCAACGACTTCCGCATCCCCGTCCTCGACATTGAAGGCTCAACTTCCTGCGACACCCGACATCGCGTCTAATCAAAGCATTGACCAGACTCTTCGTTACGCGACCTGTGACGAGGCTTCTAACCCTCGCAGGAACCGCCATACTGTTCTCGAACTCACCCCCACTCGTTTGCCGATCGCCGCCATTCCGAGGCCTTGTTGCCTGAGTTCGAGAATCTTGGTACAGCTAGCCGGATCCGTTTCCTCGATCGTCCGTCTTCCCCAGCGTTGGCCCGCTGCTCTGATACGTTTGATACCCAACCGGACCCGTTCTTGGATCATCGATCGCTCAAACTCAGCGAACACCCCCATGACCCCGATGAGCGCCTTTCCGGCCGGCGTCGTGGTGTCGATGCCTTGTTGGTGAATGAAGAGGTCAACCTTCTTGGCGTGGATCTCAGAGAGGAAATTGACGAGGTGTGAGAGAGACCTTCCCGATCGATCCGGAGAGTAAGTCAGCGTCGTAACCCGCTGTGGTCTTTTCCCCATGACGCGTGCTCTTTTTATTACTCATACGTGATGTTAACGACGCCTAGGCTTACTAGTGAAGTGTGTATTCTCAACCGTTTCGTTCATCGTCATCCCTGGTACTGTGATTGCACACAGGTTCCACTGTATGTACTTATCTAGTTAGCAAAAACGGCAGGAGGGAACTATGAGAACAAAACTGATTTGGACGTTTCTCGTCATCTCCATGTTGGGGTTCACAGCACCTTCACTTGCTGCATCTACGAAAGGACAGGACACTTCACGGCACTTGTATGATCGCGTGATGGAAGAATTTACGCATGGTGACTACGAAGCGGCACTGGCCGGGTTCAGACTGTTTATTGAAGTACACCGCCAATCCGCGTTAGCAGCGAATGCGCAATACTGGATCGGAGAATGCCAGTACCGCCTAGGCCTCTATCACGATGCCCTCAATTCCTTCTACAACGTCCACTCCTTTAACCCCGTGAGCCCCAAACTTGCTGCCTCAGCGTTTAAGATTGGCCAAACCTACTCAAGGCTCGGCGATTATCACAAAGCGCGCCTGATGTTTGACCGGGTCCTCGACCAATATTCGGAAGGCGCCGAAGCTCACCTGGCCCGCAAGGCGCTTAACGTCATGCCCCCTCAAAATTGACCCATCGCTTCACCGCAAGAGTTTACAAGCCAACCTCGGGTTCGGCGCATCAAAGCAAACTGTACAACACCTCCTACAAAGACGCCGCTACGCCTGTGTGCGCAAAGATAATGCAGATGGATCGAGCAGTATCGAGCGTTTCTTCGCTCGATTCAACACGTCATCATAGAGAGCTTTCGATTGAGACCGAGGCCAGGGATGGCGCTCTGGCGTGAACCTTGGCTTTTGCGCACTCGAAATCAAGCCTTCCCTCGAAATACAACCACTTCCCGCCTACGGCTCTTGCACCGTCGCTCGCATCCCTCATAGAATGGCCCTCCCTGCGAGGCCCCTATGCCCTTCACGCTTCGTTCTTATCGTGGTTTCCCCGTGCAATGCGCTGTGACGAACAACTCTGGCACATGCATCAAACGACCGCTTTCGACCCAAAACGGTCATTCGCGGTGTAGATTTGTGGTCCATTGAGGACACGGCGGTGATCGAGTTGTTGCTTACCCGTCCTGAAAGGAAGGTCGAGAGATGATTTCAGAACTCAGAACGATCGGGGTGCGAACTCATTTACAGCGAGGTGCCGTGTTGGCGCTAACGAGGAGAATGCCGCGCCTAATTCGCCGCGCATGCCTTGCGACGGCTTTGCTGGTGACGATAGCCGCCGTGGCTCAGCCGGTTCACGCCGCAGGCGGAGGTCAGACGAAATTCCAGCGCATATCGACGCAGTTCATCGCGGCGTTGGGCGATCCAGGTGCGACCTCCGGGAGCGGCGCGCAATCGTGGGGTCTGTGGCCTCTGGACCCGGGTCCTCGGGGCGTCGAGCTGAACAGCTATAAACCGTTGAAGGATGCCGGTGGCGTCGCCCCGGCGCGCTGGAAATTCAACGACACGGACTGGTGGCTGGAGGAACACGGCTTGATCATGGAGCAGCCGACCATTCCGTTCCCTCCCGGCAAATACGTGGTCACGGGCGCCCGCGACGTGACGGCTGTGCTGACCATTCATCCCGCCGACAGGAATGGCGACAGGCGCTGGGAGCTCGATAAAGGCGCGACGCTCTACGACGTGACGCACCTGGCCTGCCGCTCCGCACGCTATACACCGGCGGCGGTTGGTGGTTCGTGCTCGCCGGCAAACGCACAGAAGACTGCGTTTCCAGTTGCGCCAGGGGGAGCGATGCCTCCGGTCGAGGGCTGCACGAAGCAGGACTATGCGGTTCTCATCGTGATCGGCGTGGGCGTGGAAGACTGAACGCCGGTGGCGCCCCGACGGCTTGCGCGGCAAGCCCAGCATGTAAATGACACGATGGTGTCCGACTGATGAGCACCGACCGCCCCAAACGCGAAGCCATGTCCATCGAAGAGGCGACCGTCTCCAACATGTGGGAGATCGCCGCTATCGGTTCCCTCGATTTAGACACTGTACAATTCATTTAAGGCTTCTAAGGCTCAGTCACATTCATATGGGTAAGAAGCAAGATTTAGAGGATCGGCTCACCAGGGCATATTCCTGGGTGGAGGCTGCTCGATCACTTCCTGCAAATCAGATGCATACAGCCTTCGTATTCCTCTACATCGCCTTTAATGCACTGTACGGCAGGGTGGGGACTGTGACGACCCCGCTCGGCCACGGTCTCGTCGGACCGGAGGCGTCTCGCTCGGTCATGATCCATGAGATCCATAGACCACACTTCCATGTACCAAGCGGACCTTCGGAGGACGGGGCGGGGACGATCCACGGCGACGTTGTTCCCGAATCAGTAGCGAGTGCAAGTACTCGGGTGTCCATAGAGAAGAGGAGACGCGAAGAGGGCTGAATTCTCTGCAGAATGGATGATTCGCAATGGTTAACA
>DASQFV010000209.1:0-2208 GCA_035632975.1 Nitrospiraceae bacterium | reverse complement strand
TTATTCATGAATGCTTCTGCTGCAATCGCCGATCCGCTGCTACGACAAGCTTCCGGCCAGCGGGCTCGCCCCTCAGACCCTCACCGTACTGCACGAGTACGCATCGGGTTCTCAGGGCTCCGCGCGCTGGTCTCGCGACGCGGCTCAGCGATTTCGCGACGAATCGTCATGAATAATGCGGGTTAATCAGACGAGACAAACGCCACGCGACCAACGCTGGTGGCAGAAACTGTGAGGGCGATCGGAGAAACAATGAGACAATGGATCCACATAATAGGGGCCGTTGTTTTCTGTGTTGTCCTAGCCGCCTGCAACGGGGACAAGCCGAAGGAACTGCTTGAGACAGCCGAGCTGGAAGAACGGCAACAGAACGTGGTCCATGCAAAGCAACTGTACGAAGACCTCGTCCGTCTCTACCCCGACAGCCAGCAAGCCGAAACGGCACGGGCTCGTCTCGCCGCTCTCAACCAAGTCCAGTGAGTCATCTCGGCTTGGGAAACCAGGGAATGAACGAACTCGTCGTCCGTTGGTAGGCTCGATAGTCCACTCCCCGGCTCGCGAGGGCCTGTCGCTCCGTTCGGGGAATGCCTGTGACTTTCAGGAGCGCCCAACCCATGCCGATCGGGCCGATCCAGGTCAGGAGCCATCCAGGCGTGCTCACTCCCATGACAACGTAGGCCAACCAGTGTAACCATTCGAAGAAATAATTCGGATGGCGTGAATAGCGCCAGAGTCCATCGCGACAGACCCTGTCGCGATTCCACGGCATGGATCGGAATTGCGCAAGCTGCCCATCCGCCATCGCTTCACCGGAAACAGCGACGATCCAGATCAGCAACCCGACGAACTCAATCAGCGCAAATGGGGGTCGTGGGTTTTGGATCAGAACCAGAAACGGGAGGGAGAAGGCCGTCACGGCCAGCGCTTGCAGTTGAAAATATCCAAACATCCTGACCGGTTCCGAAGAACCCCATTGCTCCCGCAGACGGCGATAGCGAGCGTCTTCCGTCTTACCGATCACCCGATTGAGGAAGATGAAGAATCCCAGCCTCCCTGCATAGAGCACAGCCAAGGCGGCCACCAGCAATTTTCGCTCTGTCTCGCCGGTGGCCTGCGTGGCGTACCACAGCACGACCGCAATGAGACCCGCGCACCAGCCTACGTCTGCGATCGAGGCATTGCGCACGCGAAGTTGCAGGACCCATAGGCCCACCATGACCACAGCCATGGCCAAATAAGCAATAAGGACAAGGAGCAGAGGATCCGAACCTATCATCATGTCTTCCGATATCCCCGTCCTCACGTTTCACGCCTCACGGACTTCCATCGGGGTAGTCCCACAGGTCCGAACTTCGGCGTGAACGTCCGGCGAGCCATTCACGAAAGCCCGGAATGCGAAACGACAGGAGGCTCTGAATCTTGTCGTAGCGGAGCGATAGGTCGGCGGGCCGGGGGCTCCCAACGTGGTTCCGTGCGGAGCCTTTTTTCAGATAACCTTTCAACTCCGGGCACCAAGGCAGCAAGGTTTCACCAATTTCCCAGCGCGAGAGCCGTTCGCTCCCGCCCAGGTGATAGAGACCCGGCTGCTTGCGATCAACTAAATCCCAAATGACTCGGGCGATGACACCGGCAGGAAGAGGGCAGCGGAACTCGTCGGCATAGAGCGTCACGTCCTTGCCGGCCTTAGCGGTCCGACACATATCTTCGACAAAACTCCTGTCGCCGTTCTGTGAAGTCCCAGCCGTCAGTACGATCCGAACGACCGTGTGCCGGGGGTTCTGCAACACCACCCGCTCGGCTTCGAGCTTGGTCTTGCCGTAGACGTTGATCGGGTTCGGTTCGTCCGTCTCGACATACCAGCCGGTCTTCCCGTCAAAGACTTCCCCGCTGGAGAGAAAGATGAAGGGGATGTCCCGTGAAAGCTTCACGAGGTGCGCAGTGGCCTCCACATTGATGCGGCGGGCTGCTTCAGGATTTTCTTCGCAGTCTTTCGTTCGGCTCAATGCCGCGCAATGAATCACCGCGTTGGGCTTGATGGACTGCCAGGTGCGTTCGACGTTCGCGCGATCGGTCAGATCGAGATCGGCACGGGACAGTCCCTGCACATCCCAATCAGGAGCCCATCTCGGGGCGGTCTTCACAAGGTACTGCCCGATCAATCCCGCTGCCCCGGTGATGATCGCGCGAGGTGCCATAGTGGGTAACTTA
>DASQFV010000208.1:0-4490 GCA_035632975.1 Nitrospiraceae bacterium | reverse complement strand
TAAGTTGATTATCGCTAGGATCTTCAGCAAAAAAGCAGCCGACACATGGGGAAGGAGGCCAGGGACGCGAGGAACGCGAGGGGCCTAATTATGAACAGTAGTTCATGTAGTCGGAACGGCTGTTCAGGGCGAGGGAGATTCTTTGCCCCAAGGTCCGGTGGCAAAACCATTTGTTTTTGGAACAAGCGGAAGAATACGTCAAAACCCTAGAAAAATCGACTTCTCGGGTCATGGGTTGGAGAGAGGTTTTTGAACCTTTACCGGAACGACTAGGCAGACGGAAAGAGCCTGAAGGTCGTTTTGAAAGTTCTGCCTACAATATGAAGTGGTGACCCGGTCAGGACTCGAACCGGAACGCGAACCTTCGGTCTATCTACTAAGAAACCCTGATCCCGGTTTTACTCCCGGTTCGACTCCCGATTTTACTCCCGGTCCAGAATCTGCCTCAGTCGCAGTCAGTAGCAACAAAAAAACCGAATCCATTGATTTTACTCTTCTGGCGTCGTAGTCTGTCGCACTGGATCGTCAGTGGTCGTCGAGTTGTCGAGCGCACTGCAAAACTGCGATGCAGCGGTTCGACCCCGCTCGGCGCCTCCACACAGCATTTGTATGTGGTTAGTCTGTTTCGTTTGTTTGGTTGACCGAAACTAACCCGATGAACCAAATCAACCAGGCAAACAAAACAAACCGGATCAACCATCCCGTAACCCTACCAGTCGCCCGCCGTCCCCTCCGGGCATACGCGCGCCTTCGGGAGAAGTGTATAGGACACGTTTTCATCTTTCAGATCAGGCTCGTCGGAGCGTAGCATCGTCAACTCAATCTTTTCATTCGCGAACGTTTCGTCGCCGGCTCGCAATACGCTCTCCCGGTTCAAAATCTTCATGGCGTTGAGGCGAGAGACTTTAAGTGGAAAGGTCCCGAACTGGTCCGCAGACAAATAGGGCACCTGGATCGTCACCCGACCACGGTCCGTATAAATAAACTGACGCAATGTTTCGTCGATTGGAGTCTTCACACTGATGACCGCTGAGGTCATTGATGCGAGCGCTGGTATAGAGATGACATACGCGCGTGGGGCATCCTTCGCCGTGGTGTCCCACGCCCCAGTCGCTTCCAGATTCGATGTCGCGAACAGTGTTGTGGTGGGGCGCAGCAGAGGAGACCTGATGTCCATGCGGAGGTGCGTGATGCGCTGGTCCGATACATTTTCGAGGAGAAACTTGATCAAGACCCAGGACTGCGGATCAGGTGTCTTTGCGCGGCCTTTCGGCAGGGTCTGTTCAATTCTCCGGAGACTGCAATCGGACACCAGGTTCCGATTTTCATAAAAATAGGCCTTGGTGTTCCCCTCCAGGAGGAAAGCGCGCTCGTACGTATAGAAGGCTATGCCTACATGGATAGGGGTTGGCTTGAACCAGGACACAACCACAGGGACGAGAAAGAACACCAACGCGGATAAAAATCCAACGATGACAACCTTGTTGAGCCGACTTTGCCGCCCAAACCATCTCCACCATTCCTTCAGAAGCGTCATAGTGAGAACTTCGAGCGTGATGTTCAGCAATCGCCGGAGGGGCCACACCGTACCTTGGCCTTGGAATGGCCCGCGTTGTAGGTGACAGCGCGTGGCACAGGAAAACGTCCGTAGGGGCGAATCGTGAAGGGCATGGAGCCTCGCAGGGAGGCATATTGTAGGAGGGGGACGAGCAAACCGCAAGGCGGAGCACTCTGAAATGGTGGGGGCGAACGGGGTAATTAAGTGTATCTGTATCGTCGTATGCGAGATACGCTTCGCGGAACCGTCATGAATAATGCGGGCTAGCATGAAGGCGGGAAAGAATTGACGGCGGCGAGAGTGAGTGTTAGAATCGCCGACGTTTACAACCTACTAGTCCGGTGGCAGGTCGCCGCCCTTACCGACATAGATTGAAAAGAAGGTAACTGCGCCGGTAGATAGGCTGAAGGCTGTTAGTGGGCTTCCTGAGTAGTTACAAAAGAAGGAGAGAGAGGAATGGCCGTTCCACTTTCCCAGATGGCTACTGTTACAAAGTATGTGCTCGCCCAGAAGCTGAGCGGGGTGAAGCGGTACCCGCTCGTGCTGATGCTGGAGCCATTATTCCGCTGCAATTTGGCCTGTGCCGGCTGCGGAAAGATTCAATACCCGGATCATGTGCTGGATAAGCGACTCACGCCCGAGCAATGCTGGGCTGCGGCGGAGGAATGTGGCGCCCCGATCGTCAGCATTCCCGGCGGCGAACCGATGATCCATCCCGGGATGCCGGCGATTGTCCGTGGGCTGGTTGCACAGGAGCGGTATGTGTATCTCTGCACCAATGCGATTTTGATGGAGCGAAAACTCGACGAGTATCAGCCCTCGAAGTTTCTCACCTTCAGCGTCCACATGGATGGTCTGCGCGATGAGCATGATTTGGCGGTCTGCCGGGACGGTGTCTATGACGTGGCGGTGAAGGCGATCAAAGCGGCGCTGAAACGGGGGCACCGGGTCACGACCAATACGACCCTCTTCGATGATGCCAATCCGGAACGCGTGCGCAAGTTTTTCGATGCGATGATGGAGCTTGGCGTCGAAGGCATGATGATTTCTCCGGGGTACAGTTATCAGAAGGCGCCGGACCAGCAGCATTTTCTGAAGCGAGAGCGCACGAGGGAATTGTTTTCCCGTATTTTGGGGAATCCAAAGAAGGAGTGGCAGTTCAATCAGTCGCCGCTGTTCTTAGATTTCTTGATGGGCCGGCGGGAGTACGAATGCACGCCTTGGGGCAATCCGACCTATAACGTCTTTGGATGGCAGAAGCCCTGCTATTTGCTCCAAGAGGGCTACACGAAGACGTTTCGTGAACTGATGGACAGCACGGAGTGGGATCGCTACGGAACAGGGCGGAATGAGAAATGCGCCGATTGCATGGTGCATTGCGGCTATGAACCGTCTGCAGTCGAAGATACTTTCGGCACGTGGTCCGGGTTTGGCCGGACCGTCAAGTTGACGATGCTTCCTACCTCGCGATGACAGATTGCGTGACGCGCCATTGTCCGTTTGTAGAGGCCTCCCTACTTTCTTCTTGTTGTCCGATTTACGCCTCACGCCTCACGTCTCACGTTTGACGATCCCTCGATGACCGATACCAAGAACCATAGTAGTGGCCGCGTAACCGGATCGCCGGAAGGTCGCGTATTTCAGCCGGTTTCTTTCGCTGAGCTGGCAGAAGCGGTGGAGCTGGCGTTCGATTATCGCGGCGATGTGACGGTTTCATTGAAGTCCGGCGAGTCCCTCAGCGGGTATCTCTTCAATCGTCAGGTCAACGGTCCCGACTCCTATCTTGAGGTGTTCCCTTCCTACAGTTCTCAGGCTCAGCACATTCGCTATGACCAGATTGCCGCGATCGCCTTTACCGGTGAGGACACGGCCACGGGGAAATCCTGGGAGAACTGGATCGCCAAGAAGGATTCGGAGCGACGAGCCGAAGTGGAACGTGTCGCAGCCGACGCAAAAGCCAGAGGAATTGTGTAAGGTCTCCGTCTGCCGATCGCATCTCTTCTTCTCATTTTTTCTGCACAGACTTATCGCGGATGGCCCCCTCCAAGTGCTTGGAAAAGGGCTGGTCTCTCTGTCCGGGCGGGCAGTCGATTCGTTGACAACGGGTAGGGGCTATGCTAAAAATGTCGGACTCAAAATTGGCTAGGCTCGTTGATCATCAAACGTTCTGTTGTGTGAGGCGGACACAAGCGCTCGGCGACGGAAAGAGGCGTCAGTCTAGCAGGCTGCGGATAAACTATTTTGGCAGGCTAAAGCATCTACGATCTGCACATTTGGCACAACAGGAGAACAGTTCTGCAGGATGCTCAAAAAGGCCGTTCAGCAAGGCCGCAGCGAGCGAAGAGGCAAGGCGTACGCTTCGGTACGTTGAGCCTCTGAGCGAAGCGAGAACGAAGCTGGCGGACTTTTTCAGCATCCTGCTAGAGTTCGTGAGGCGCAGACCGATCGCACAGAGAAAGTCACGATGGCGGGAATGGATCCTAGCCGTTGCAATGGTGGGTGGTCTCCCCTCGGTCGTTTCTGCGACCCATGAAGCCGATCATCGGTTTACAGTCGAAGGGTTTGTCTGCGGAACAGATGGAAAAAGAAGTGCGAATATAGACGTGCTCGTCAAGGATACCAAGATCTCCTACGGGCAGATCGTTAAGACCGATGGAGACGGATACTACAAGGCGGCGTTTCATCTTCATAACGATAATCTTGGCGATCCACTGCTGATTGAAGCCAACGGGCAGCAGCAGCAACAGAAAGTCTCGTTTGACCCGAAGGATCTGGAGGCAGAGCGGATCATTCAGGTCAATTTTGGGACCGGCTGCATACAGGACCGGGGCAGTACTCCTCTGTGGGTCTATCTAGGGTCGGGGGCCGCGGCTGCAGCAGTTGGTGGGTTCATCGGGGTCAAACTGATTCGTTCATGGCGGAAGCAGGAACA
>DASQFV010000207.1:0-3773 GCA_035632975.1 Nitrospiraceae bacterium | reverse complement strand
GGGCACCTGGCCGCTCCCTCCCCTGCTGGCGGACTTTTCAACAGCCTGTTAGTGAGAAGAGCCTCGCTGCATCACTACAGCGACTTCGGCCACACGCCGTCCTAATTCCTTCGCATCGGCCAACTCCTTGTTGTCGATGCCGGGACTGTCGCCTTCGGTGGTGGCAGATGCGCCGAAGGCCCCGCCCCCACTGACGACAATCATCCGATTCTCCAGCATCGCGGCAAGGATCGTCAACATCGTCACTTCCTTGCCACTCGACACCTGCCCACCTGTGGCAAAAGCCGCGCCGATCTTGTTCTTCATCTTGAATTCGGGGAACACACCGAATTTAAACTGCCAGTTATCGAAGAATGTTTTCACCTCGCCCGACATATTCGACCAATAGACTGGCGAGCCGACCACGACTGCATCGGCAGAGAACAAATCGTCCGCCGTCACCTTGCCGACTCGCTTCAAGAGCGCCTCGGTGCCGGGAACGCTCTTCACGCCATCGACCACCGCTTCGGCCATGCGCTCCGTATTGCCGGAGAGCGAATGATAGGTCACGAGGACCTTCACCCGCGGGGCCGTCTCGTCGGCGAAAGCCTCGCCGGAGCCGGTGCCTAGCACCAGAAGAAGGGCACAGAGAAGCAGGGAACCAATGAGGCGGAGACATGAGCTAGAGTTGAGAGGAAAAAACATCGACTCACAGAGAGAAGGAAACAGCGCGCAGGATTGGCACCTGTTCAACGACGGACAATTTCTTCTTCCATCCGTTCTTCAACGGAGACTTCCGTCAACGTTCCGCGATAGTCGCACTTGTGACAGCGAACCCGCCATTCTTCGATCCACTTTTCTTGCACGTATGACTGCCGACACTTCGGGCAAACGAACACTCCTTTGACATAATGCACTTTCCGCGTCTCTTTCATGCGCCCACTCCTTGTTTGTCCGAGCCCGCATTATTCACGAAGACTTCTACTACAACCACCGATACGCCGCTGCGACAAGCCTGACGGCGGGCGGGCTCGCCACTCGGTCGGTCAACATACTGTTTCAAGTATGCCTCCCTCCCTCGCTGCTCCGCGCGCCCGTCTCGCCTGGCGTCTCGGCGGTTTCGTCACGAACTCTTGTGAATATTGCGGGCTTCCCGAGGATGGCATAGGCGACAGCGCGATTGCAAGACGCACGCGGCCTCCGGCTTGACTCGTCTCCAGTGGGCCGATAGGATGCCGCCGTGCAACGACGCCGATCACTTGCGCTTTTCTCTATCCTCCTCCTCTCATTTCCCTGCTATACCCTGGCGGGAAACGATCCGGCCCTGCCAGGGCTGATCCCGATTACCCTCCCCGGGGGCACCATTATTCATGCGGAGTTGGCCGACACGCCCCAAAAACGTACAGAGGGATTGATGTACCGCGAGCATTTAGCCGCCGACCGCGGCATGCTCTTTACGTTCTCGCAGGCGCAGGCCTGGGTGTTCTGGATGAAGAACACAAAGATCCCGCTCGATCTCATCTGGATGAATGAGAAAAAGCAGATCATCCATATGGAACAGCACGTCCCGATCTGCACAAGAACGGACGACAGCTGCCCCCAATATCGGCCAAACGAGGATGCGCTCTATGTCTTGGAACTCGCGGAGGGCCGAGCTGAGAGTTTGAAGTTGCAGCGGGGATCGAAACTTCAATTCCGGCTCCCGTAGCAGCTACAGAACAACTATTGTGGCACGGCCGAAACTCAATGGCCCGCAGGATGCTCAAAAAGCCAGACTTCTCACCCGCCCAACCCCGGCGCGCCAAGACGCGCCGTTCCGCGGGCAAGGCCGCAGCGAGCGAAGAGGCGAGGCGTACGCTTCGGTACGTTGAGCCTCTGAACGATGCGAGAACAAAGCTGGAGGTCTTTTTCAGCATCCCGCGGGCTAGGACCGTTCCTGCCAGGCCCTCAGTCGCCGGGCCGTAATCACCCCGTCCACACGTTCAACGGCTTTGAGCACCTGCTCGAGATGGCGGGTGTCTGAAACTTCCACAACAAAATCCAGCACAGCTTTCTGATCCTCCCGCGTCGTGATCTCGGCACGGCTGATGTTGGCATGGCATTCCGAAATCGCGGAGGACACGTTCGCCAATACCCCGGTCTTATCGACGGCGACAATGGACATTTTGACCGAGTGCGTGCTGGGTGTGGCAGTGTCCCACTCCACTTCCACCAGCCGTTCCTTGTCGTAGTCCAGCGCCTCAAGATTCGGGCAATCGACGGCATGGATCGTCAGCCCGCGGCCACGAGTAATATACCCGAGGATGCGGTCGCCGGGCACGGGATGACAACAGCGTGACAGCTGCATCAGCAGATCCCGAGACCCTTTGACCTGTACGCCGGTGCCGTCGCTCCTCCCACCTACTGCTTTACGCGCGGCGCGACGTTCCTGAGCCGGCGCCTGTGCCTCGGATAACGGAGCCGTGAGTTTGCCGATGACCTGCGAAGTCGCCATGCGACCGAACCCTACTGCCGCAGCCAATTCGTCCGTGCTGTCGAATCCCGACTGACGAGCGGCTTCTAACAGTTCCGCAGATTTGAACATCCGGGCCGGCGCCATCCCTTGACGGCGAAACTCAGACTCCAGTAAACGACGGCCGATCTCGATACTTCGTTTCTGCTCTTCGAGCTTGATCCAGTGTTTGATCTTGGTCTTCGCGCGCGAGGTGCGGACAAACTTCAACCAGTCTTTGTGCGGCGATTGCGTGGGAGACGTCAGAATTTCGACCGTATCTCCGCTGGCCAGATGATGCTTGAGCGGCACGATCTTCCCGTCCACCTTGGCCCCGACACAATGGTCCCCAACCTGGGTGTGAATCGCAAATGCAAAATCGATAGGTGTCGATCCTTTCGGCAACTCTTTCACAATCCCTTTGGGAGTGAACACATAGACCACATCGTGGAAGAGATCGAGCTTCACCGAGTCCATGAACTGCCGGTTATCCGTCAAATCTTCATGCCACTCGATGAACTGGTGCAGCCAGCTGAAGGCTTTGCTGTCACGATCTGCAACGTCCCCTTGCTCTTTATACTTCCAATGCGCGGCGATGCCGTGCTCGGCGATACGATGCATGTCTTCTGTACGGATTTGGAATTCGACATGCTCACCCTTCGGGCCCACCACCGTCGTATGCAGAGACTGATAGAGATTGGACTTTGGAATCGCGATGTAGTCCTTAAAGCGCCCGGGCACGGGCCGCCAGGCTGAGTGAATCACCCCGAGCACGGCGTAACAGTTCATCTTGGTATCGGTCACGATCCGAAGCGCAGTCAGGTCGTAGACCTCTTCGAACGTAATCGACTGCTTATTCATCTTTTGGTAGATGCCGTAGAGATGTTTGGGCCTGCCGTAGACATGTCCGACCAACCCGTTCTCTTGCATAGTCTTATGCACGAGCTGGCGGACTTCATCAATGTACTGCTGCCGATCCTCGTCCCGTTTCGCCACACGGACACGCAATGTCTCGTATACCTCAGGCTTGAGGTGCTTGAGACACAGGTCCTCCAGCTCATTCTTGATCCACCCGATTCCAAGGCGGTTCGCCAACGGCGCATAGATCTCCAGCGTCTCCTGGGCGATTTCCTGCCGCTTGGCCGCGCTGAGATGTTCCAAGGTGCGCATGTTGTGCAGCCGGTCGGCGAGCTTGATGAGAATGACGCGCACGTCGCGCGCCATGGCCAGCAGCATTTTGCGGAAGTTTTCCGCCTGCGCTTGTTCGATGGTCTCGAACTGCAGCCGGTCGATCTTCGACACG
>DASQFV010000206.1:0-3293 GCA_035632975.1 Nitrospiraceae bacterium | reverse complement strand
CTTTAGGGGTGTGCACGAATTGCTATGACAAACCGCAGACGCTGTGTTCTCAAGGGCCATCAAAGTTGTGTCCCATACAGCCGACATTGAGCAGGTTCCATTGAGCACTTTTTGGAATAGATATTGCTGTGATCATTTGTGACGAATTCTAGCCCGAAGAAATTTGATACACCTGACAGACCCGCTCGCCAAACAAGCGAAGAATTTTGATGCGGACCTCGTTCAGCCCTTCGATGAGCGTGTGCACCTGCTCTTGAACCGTCACCTGCACGCGGTGAATCCCTTCCAATAACTGGAACACCCAGCGCAAGGTTGGACGGCTTGTGGGTTGATTGATTTGATTGGGCAGCGTGTCGTTTTGCCGCGCCAATGCCTGGCGTAGACGACGCTGAGCGACCGAATAGACCAGGAGCGATAGCGTCATCACCATCAAAAGCCCCTGAATGCGCGAGGGCTTTTTCACGAACAATGACGAGACAAAAAACAGCGGGTCCTTGAGAAATCGGAAACCACCCTCCGCCTGCGCCTGACCTTTGTAGCCCGCAATGATCTCGACATCGCTGAGCTGATCGATGGCGATGTTGCTTCCCAGCACAAAGCACGATCCCAGTTGCTTGGCGTACTTTATGCGCTCGGCATCAGGCCGTACATGGGCGGCAATCTGCCACTCGGTGGCCCTGACCTGGGTGTCCGGGGTCGGGCGACCTTTTTTGCCGTAGCGTTTGTGCGCCGTTAATTCGGAGGACTCAACCTGGTGATATCTCCACTTTTTGCCGAACGTCCCCAACGCTTCTTGGGCCAACGTCTGGCTTGTAAAGCGTTGCGCTTGCAAGTGAAAGAGTTGTTGCTGAATGGCGTCATATTCCTTGTGCTGCGCTTTGCTGACAGCGGCGTGGGCGCGCAAGGCTGCAGCCTGGGAAAAGACCACCAGCCAGCGTTGCTCAATGCCATAATGGCATAATTCAAAGCGCTGGTAGCGTAGCTGCGCATCGGCATCGTGCCATGTGTCCATCTCAAGCGCTTGGGTAAGCACGTGCAACACCACTTTGAGGGTGTGGGGAATGCGGGTGATAAACCGCAGCAATTTCAAGTTCTCGGCGTTGTCTGCATGATACAGTTTGGAGTCTGCGACCACATACCGGGGGCTTGGCGAACGCTGAAAGGTTGCCAGCAGCGCCCGAGCACGTTCTTGAAAGACTATCGTATCGGAGGCATTGCCATCCCAGCTTTTGCTCATCAAGGGTACGCCACCGTCCTGCGATACCATCAGTTCCAGGACGGCCTGTTTCAAATCCGGACGGTGATCTTTAGAATAGCCGTGCGTAATGGCAATGGCGTGTTCATCGCTCTCGGGGAGATAGTCGCCGGTAAGGGAAAAGCTGGTGGTGTCGAGATGGGTAAAGCGTTGGTCGACGCCTTCCTGGGCACAGACGGCCATAGCCACTTCGCTAAACAACACGTCACAGCCATAGGCGTGCACCTCACTGAGGGTACGGCCGAGCTTAAAGCGGTTGAACATCTCCGCCTTGACACCCTCATGAAACAACAGGTCGAGAGGTGTGTTGACAAAAAATTGCGGCGTCAAGGACAAGGGCCGATTGGAAAACCCCAGGCCATTGAGGATCATCCCGGCGACCGCTTCGCCGGCAGTGATCTCTTCTTGGTCATGGACAAGCAAGCGTGCGTCGATCATCTCGATGATGCCCAAGTCTTTGATCACCGAAGCCACCACTCCTCAATGGTCTAGGCGTTCAACGCTGACTGATTCCATCTGCACCCCTCCTGACTGCATCGTGATGAGTTGATACGATATTCCTGATTCCATCGGATTTCGGGGTTCATAGCTTTCGCCCTCCCATGGAGGAGGCGATGAGCAGGTTGTGGAGCCAGTTGGGGTGATACTCAAAGCCGTTGAGATCGTGGAACGGCGAGCGGCGGGTTTCATCGTCTCGACGACAGCGAGCTCCGTAGGGATGGAAGTTCCACAGCAGAGCCATGGCCCGCACGGCGAGGCGGGCGGCATCGGGCGTGCCATGCAGATAGCGCATCGCGTAGAGGCGCCGGTCTTGATGGTTCATGAGCCGATCGAGGGCGTTGGAGGTGCGATGGGCGCCAGGGAAGCGATACGCGCGGGCGAACTGCGGCCCTTTGCCGCACAGCTTCAGAACCATCAGCCGCACTACGCCTTCTGGCAGGTGCGCTGTGGCCCACTCGCGCAGACGGCGCAGTCTCTGGGAGAACTGCGCCCGGGTGACCGAGTCATAGACTTCCCAAACCCGGTCCAGGACGAGCGTGCGCGTTTCTCGGTCTCGGACGCAGCGCTCAGCGATCTTGAGGACGGAGTGCAGGAAGCACAAGATGATGCACACCGTCGGGAAGAGGCTCCGCCAGGCGCTCTGCGTGCCTTCCCAGCCGTCGGTGCATACCGTCTTGGGGCTGTAGGTGGGCGAAAGCTCGCGTGCCTCCTGGGCAAATTCCCCGTACGCGGCCTCCAGAGCATCGGCCGAGGCCGAATCGGTCACAGTGGCCCCCAGGATGCAGCCGCCTCCGACGGTGGTCGGCACATAGACCGCCTGCCCCAGCGCACGGGTGTGTTTCTCGTCGGCGAGCACGTGCTCGGGGAGCTTGGCGGGCTCCTTGACAGTGCTCCCCACGATGGAAGGCCGGCCCAAGGCCATCTCGGCTCGATACCAGAACATCGAGTCGCGTCCGAACACGTAGGCCAGCGCGTCGAAGGGCACGCCCCAGTGCCGCAGGTAGAGAGCCTTTTCCACCTCCTCGGTCCGAGCCGCCATGGAGGGCAGCACGAACGAGGGCCGGATCTGGAACCGCTCCTCCGTGGCCGTGAGCTCGATGCGGCGTGTCCAGAGCTGCTGCTTAATGGACCAACTCTTGTCATGGAACCCGAACCCCTTGGCAAAGGGCTCGGGGAACAGCTCCGGATGCTCCGCGTGCCGCGCCTCCAGATGCTGGCGGAAGCGCTCGGGGTCGGCCACGCAGGCCTCGTAATGGGCTTCGCTTTCGAAGGGCACGCAGATACTCTTTCCCCGGGATGGTTCCATGGCGCTCTCTCCACACTACGGTTTCGGCAAACCCACAGTATGGGCCAAGAGCCGGAATCATCCCACTGTTTTCAACGCCTTTTTACCAACCCCGAAATCCGGTGGAGTCAGGGGCGTTGCTGCCGTGACAGGTGGCGGAACGCCATGATGAGTCTTTCTGAAAAGAGGCAAAAGGGGGGGAGAGCCGAGTTCTCTGGGCATAGGGGAGCCACCGGATGGATCTCACCCCTG
>DASQFV010000205.1:0-3416 GCA_035632975.1 Nitrospiraceae bacterium | reverse complement strand
CTGGCATCATAATCCATTTTGGCCCAGGTCGTGGTGGGGGATCGGCGCCTATGGTCTCGGGGCCCTCTGTGCCGGGATTGCGGCGATCGCAAGCCTTCCTGTCTCCGCACTGGCCTCCTTGCTGGCTTGCGCCATCTTGCTGCCGCTCGTGCCGTTCCATCAGGGCTACGTGAGCGCGCTAACGCGATTGCCAGGCAGTTTGCCGTCGTTCATCGTGCTGCTACTCCCCGCTATAGGATTCCACAGTCTGGCCGCAATCCTCCCAATGGTGCCGGATGTCGCGATTTCAACGATAACGAATTTGGCGCTGGTGGGCGCCCTTTACGGTTCGATCAAAGCGCTGGCGCAATCACGCGTCAGATTGCTCCTGGCCTATGGCAGCCTGTCGTTCTTCTCCATCCTCTGGTGGTTTGTAGCCGTTTCACGAACCATCGTGCCTCAGGCTGTTGTCTTTCTGAGCGCAGTGGCACTCGTGACGAGCGGACTCCTACTTACCTGGCAGGTTGTCCGCACGCGGTACGGGGACGACGTGGACCCGCAAGCCATCAGCGGGCTTTTCCGGAAAATGCCTCAATTCGCCGTCTTATTCTCGCTCCTGGCGCTGGCGGCTATGGGTCTGCCCCCGTTCGGGGTCTTTGCCGGCTTCATCGGTATGCTCCTCGCTGCCTCGCTCACATCGTCTGTTGCGCTGCTTGTCATGATGGTTGCCTGGCTGGCTGCATCCTGGTACATCCTCGACATGGTGCAACGGTTACTGTTCGGCCGGGAACGATCGGATCTCCGCTATGAAGATCTTCGCCGGCCGGAATTCGCATCTCTTCTGATAGTGGTGCTGATCGTCATCGCACTAGGCGTTGCACCGGCCAGCCTGTTCGGTCTCGCGCAACAACCGCTGAGCGTTGGAGCCGTCAAGGAATCTGTCTCATGGAATCGCTAGACAGTACGATCGACATTGAAACCAGACGCATGGAGCTCCGGGGTGTGATCCGCCTGGCGGGCGAGGTCATTGCCCAATACTGGCCGATGCGGACCTTCGTGCATCACAATCCGCTCCATAGCCTCGAGTATCTGCCTTTTGAAGAAACTGTCAGGCGCGGCAAACAGTTTTTAGGGGGAAACGGTTACCTCCCTAGTGATCTCTATCGCTGGTATCTCCGTTCCGGTAGGATTCAGCTCCGCAATATCGATACCGCCCTCACGCCGTTGGTGCACGACAAGCACGTGATAATCGGAACTCGCAAGGTCTCTCACGGTGACGTCCTCCGCGCTTGCCTGGTCGAAGGTCTTTGCACGCCGACCGAAGAACCGCTTGAGGCTCATTGGGATCACGATCCCCATCAACAGCTGGTCGAGTCGCTGGCCAACCGCCTCGTCTCCGTCCTTACCTCTCCAGATCTGCGTGAGAAGATTCAGGCTATTGCGGAAGGGGACCAGTCCGCGCTCGGCCGCTGGATCACGCTTTCGCACTGGTGCGACCAGACTCTCGGCACGGCGATCGTAAGCCAGATCAACGGCGAATTGATCAAGTGGTGCGAGGCCTTTCTGGACGAAGGCCATGCCACCTGGCCCATGCCGGGCCGGGGAAAAGGATTGTACGGAGCCTGGAAAGCCCTCGCGGCACATGAATGGTCGCCCTGCGGGATTGCAGACAGCCGAAGGAAAATCTCGCGGCTGCCCGACCATCCGGAAGATGCATTGCTGGAGAGCCTCGATGCCCTTGGTATTCCGACAGAACTCCGGCAGGACTACCTGGCTCTCCAACTGACGGCGCTGCCAGGCTGGGCCGGATTCATCAAGTGGCGCGCCGAAGAACGAGAATACGCGTGGCAACGGGCCTACCCGGTCGGTTTGGTGAAGTACCTCGCGATCCGTCTCTGGTATGCGAAGGAGTTAGTTCAAAAGGCCTGCCGGGAGGAGCTGGGCATTGATGGACAGTACCAGGCAGTCACGGGCTATATGCAGAGCCATTCAAGCGAGTACTTTCTGAGAAGGGAACGGGTCGCTGGGCGTCTACCGGCCGTATATGCAGAGAAAGTCGACCACTTGCGTCATCAAAAGAGCAACGGCTGGGAAAGGCTGTTCGACCGCTACAGGACGGACGTCGTGCCCCGCCAGGAACGAGTCGCTCGGCATGGCGCAGCCAAGCAGTTGCGTGCTCTCGCCTCAGCGCTGCACATCGATCCGACTGCTCTGCTGGACAGTTCACCGACTGACCTCAGGCAGCTCGTAGATTGGATGAAAGCCTTCCCTGAATCGGACCATGGCCCTGTCTGGCTCAAGGCCTTCGAAGCAGGGTATCAGGACCAACTGCTCGGAACGCTCGCTCGGGCGCAGACCGCGTCAGCCGCGCAGGTTCCCTCCGAGAATAAGGTTTCTGTGCGCCCTCATTCTCAATCGGTCTTCTGCATCGATGTACGCTCCGAGCCATTTCGACGTCATCTTGAATCCACCGGCGCGAACGAGACTTACGGGTTTGCCGGCTTCTTCGCCGCCTTTATCCGTTATCGGGCCTGGGGCAAGGAGCATGACACCGAACAATTCCCGGTCATCATGCGCGCAAAAAACGAGGTCCGCGAAATCCCCCGCAGTTATCTGGATCACACCCTGTCGAAACACGAGTCCCGAACCAGGATGGTCCATGCCGGCCATACCCTTCTGCACGACTTGAAAGAAAACGTCGTCACTCCCTATGTCATGGTGGAGTCGTTGGGATGGTTTTATGGCCTCCCGATCTTCGGCAAAACCTTACTGCCCTTGTTGTACCGCCGCTGGACCGCCTGGTTGCGGCGAATCTTCGTCCCGTCGCTCGCGACAACGCTCACCGTCAATAAGTTAGCGCCGGCCGAAACGGCAGGCATGCTGGCAGCGGAACAGCAGGCGACCGTGCGGCACGCCTTGCAAGAACGAACTAGCTTGCGCAGATCTCAAATCACGCCGGAGTTGGTCGAAGCCTTGCGACAGCGGGCCTTGAGCGGGGAAGGTGATCCGGAACCTCCGTTGACCCAGGCAGCGACAGAGGCAGGGCTCTCATCTGAAGCCCTGATTTCATTCGTCGCTGCCTTACGGCAGCATCACGCTATCAATCAGCGCGCATCTTCCAGACAGAAGGAACGGATCACGCGAACCGGCTTCACGCTTGAAGAGCAGGCCGTGACTGTAGAGACGGCGTTGCGCATGATGGGACTGACGAAAAATCTTGCCCGGCTTGTCCTCTTTTGCGGTCACGGAAGTACCTCTGACAATAATCCGTTCGAATCCGCGTTGGACTGCGGGGCTTGCGGAGGCAATGAAGGCAAACCTAACGCCCGCGTTCTCGCCATAATGGCCAACAATCAGAAAGTGCGGGAACGGCTGGCGAAGAATGGCCTCAACATTCCCTCGGACACCCATTTTATCGCCGGCCAGGTCGATACCAC